>JAYTVL010000437.1:0-1328 GCA_043744075.1 Pirellula sp.
ATCGGCCAACTGCATCGCGATTTCAATTTCCGGAAAGACGACTCGCTCGACTCCAAGACTCTTGAGTAGCTTACCGTGCTCAGGAGTCACCCCTTTCACGATAATGTGTCTAGCACCTAGTTCTTTGGCATGCAGCGTTGCTAGCAACGATCGGGTGATATCTTCGCCGAGTGATATCACAACGCCAGCCGCCGTATCGAGCGAGAGGGTCTCTAGCGATGCTCGGTCTGTTGCGTCACCGATGACGGCTTCAAAGAGATGATCCTGAAGCGACTCGACGGTTTCCGCATCGCCATCGATACCGGTAACACGTATTCCGTTGCTCTTGAGCTTTCTCGCCAAAGCAGCTCCGAAGGATCCGAGCCCAATTACGACAAAACGTTTTATTTCAGGCACATCTAACTCAATTCTAAGGAAAGTACCAATTTATCCAACGAGCGGCTCTTCATTTGCGAATTCTACCTTGGGTTCGCGAACCGTTCTCGACAAGGCCGAAATTACTGAGATCGGACCGAGCCTACCCATAAACATCAGCCCAATTAAGATCCATTTTCCAAGATCGGACAAATTGGAGGTCAGGCCGGTCGAAAGTCCCACGGTCCCTAAAGCCGAAACGACTTCAAAAATCAGATCGAGCGACTGATCGCTTTGGCCGCTCAAATGGCGATGACTTTTTCCCGATTGCTCAACGACCATCAGCAGCATACAAGCAAACGTGGCTATGGCGAGGAACGTCACTGTACTGGCCATGGCTCGATCGACTGCGGCTTGGGGAATCGTTCTTCGAAAGAAGCTAATACTTGTTCGACCTTGAAAACGTCGGTAGGCTTGCATCATAAGCAACGCGACGGTCGAGACTTTGATTCCGCCTGCCGTGGAACACGGGCCAGCTCCAATTGCCATCAGCAAAATCATCAAGAATAAACTTGCGTTCGTAAGGCTAGTTAAATCGATCGTATTGAAACCTGCAGTCCGACAGGTGACGCTCTGAAAAAAAGCGATCTGTATTTTTCCATACCATGGCGATTGCTCGATCGCGTTGTCCCATTCGAGAGCAAGCAACATCACGAAGCCAAATGTGATTAAGAAGGCAGTTCCGATCAAGGTCACCTTGCTGTGGATGTGCAATTCTTGCCAAGCGAATGGTCTAGACCAACTGAAGCTACTGTAAACATCGAGAATGACGGGGAATCCGATTCCTCCTAAAATGATGAGCGCACAGATCACTATATTGACAGTCGGATCGTTTTGAAACTGGATCAAGTTATCGTCGTGCAACGCAAATCCGGCATTGCAAAACGCGGAAACGGCATGAAAAGTCGCGTGCC
>JAYTVL010000438.1:0-15248 GCA_043744075.1 Pirellula sp.
ATCCGTCACACTCCGTGTGACGTTGCCTCAAAAACCAAAGGTTTTTGAACTGCGGACGTCACACGGAGTGTGACGGGTACTATAAAATCACTGCTTCTGAGCGTGCCAGACGGTCCCCTGGTATCTTTCACCCTGCCGCTCGCCGAAATGCCTATCTTTTGAACATACCCACATACCCATGAATCGATTTAATTCAGTTCTGTGTTCCCTTTTACTGTCGTGCTTTTCCCTCATTTTCGCCTCCCAAGCGTCTGCGACCACTTTTGAAAATTCCGAGAAACGCAATGTTGCCGGCTGGACCTTGCATATTGCCCAGAAGTTGTTGACCGACGAATCTGAACTTACCAATCGAGCGATTGAATTGTTAGAGGCACAGCTTCAAGAAATTATTCGCGTCGTGCCAAGAACCGCAGTGGCCGAACTGATGAAGGTGCCCTTGTACTTCTCGCCGGAGTATCCGGGCAAGAGGCCTGCAGCCGAGTTTCATCCAGGTGCGGATTGGCTGCGAAAAAACGGTCGCGATCCTGGCATGGTGAAGGCTGTAGAGTTCACCAATATTCGCATTTTCGAAGCCGAAACGCGACGGATGCCAAACTTCGCCCTCCATGAACTCGCACATGCCTTTCACAATCTGGTGCTGACCGATGGGTTTGGAAACGCTGAGATCATTGCTGCGTTTGAACGAGCGAAAGCCAGTGGGATTTACGACAAAGTTGAGCGTCGTGACTCGGAAGGCCGCACACGTACAGAACGCGCCTATGCCATGACGACGGCGATGGAATACTTCGCCGAGACCACCGAGGCGTACTTCACTCGCAATGATTTTTTCCCGTTTACCAACGAAGAACTTCAGCAACATGATCCTGGAATGTTTGCATTGTTAACGACACTCTGGCAGGTGAATCCGCCGATCCAAGAGCCCGCAGATGCGGCTAGACCGACCAGCAATGTTGACAAACTGAAAGAAGCCAAGTCGCGGATTAGAGCCATCTACGAACGCAGAGAATTCTCGCCTGCACCTTTTGAAGCGACATGGCTGCGCAGTGGTTCCGGCTACATGCGGCTGGAAAACACGAATGGGCGGGCAATTCCGACGAACTGCTGATCGAGTTGCTGAGCAGAGGCCGAGACATGCGATCTTTTCTAATCGCTAATACACGAACCGGTACGATAGCAACGGCTTATCAAGAATCTGATCCAGCTTGGGTTGACTCCAGCTTTCGCACAAATGCTGGATTGGACTGGATTCAAGATGGCAAATCGTTCGTCCTGCTCAGCGAGCGCGACGGCTGGCGACATGCTTTCGTGGCATCTCGCGACGGCACAGTTCAACAACTGATAACCGATGGAGAATATGACATCACAGAGCGTGGACCTGTCGACGAATCGAGCGGTTGGTTCACGTTTCTTGCGTCCCCTGACAACGCCACGCAACGTTTCCTTTACTGCATTCGACTGGATGGGACCACACCTGCTGAGCGATTGACTCCAAGCGGTCAACCGGGTACGCACAGTTATGATTTTTCCCCTAATGGCCAGTGGGCTTTTCATACTTATTCCACATTCGATTCGCCGCCGGTGGTGGACCTCGTGCATTTACCCGATCATCGTGTCGTCCGAGTGCTCGATGAAAATGCGAAGATTCGCGAGAGACTAGCACCGTTAGTTGTTCGACCAACGGACTTCATGCGAGTTGATATTGGCAAGGGCGTCGTGATGGACGCTTGGATGATCAAGCCGCGAGATTTTGACGAATCAAAGAAGTATCCCGTGTTTGTGTTCGTGTATGGAGAGCCACACGGACAAACCGTCTTGGATGACTGGCGCGGCGGACAGAATCACACCATGTTTCATCGCATGATCGCCGACCTCGGATACCTGGTCGTTTCCATCGACAATCGAGGGACACCTGGACCGAAGGGGGCCGCTTGGCGCCGGTCTGTTTTCGGCAGCCTTGGGCCACTGTCCACGGAAGAGCAAGCGCAGGGTTTGCAGGAACTCGCCCGCACACGACCGTATGTTGATCTGTCCCGTGTCGGCATCTGGGGTTGGAGCGGTGGCGGATCCAACACGCTCAATGCAATGTTTCGCAAACCCGATGTTTATCACGTAGGCATTGCTGTCGCTTCAAAGCCACAACCCCATCTTTACAACGCATGGTTTCAGGAAATCTACATGCGAACGCGAGAAGACAACCAAGATGGCTATAAACGGGCTGCGGCCATCAACTATGCCGAGGGACTGCGCGGCGATCTGCTCATCATTCACGGCACCGGAGAGACAAATACACATCTGTCCATTATCGAGGGTCTGGTGGATCGCCTGATCGAGCTTGGAAAGCCGTTTGATTACATGGCATACCCCAACCGTGATCACGGACTGCGCGAAGGGAAAGGGACTGAAGTCCATATGCGAATGTTGATGACGAGGTATCTTCTTGAACACTTACCGCCTGGGCCAAGATAGTAGAGTGTTGGTGTGCTTCGCGGTCGTCACAGGCTGGAAGCCTATGCTACGGTTCGAGCCTGGCTATGGGCTCACTACAAACGAACGTGGCTTTTCACCGGCCGAGTATATCGCTTGAATCGTTGTGTATGCTTGCTCAAGATTTCGCGCGAAATGTGCACCGTCGAAAAGAGGCGAACTCTTGCGGTTGGCGTCGAGCCGCGATTTTAAATCGGCAAGTAATTTGAAATCTTGAGCAATTCGCAATGCCATGGCTCGATAATCGTCGATCGTTGTCGTAATCAATTCTGGCAACGCCAGAGTCTGCAGCAAGCTACCTGCCACTCGTGACGCAAACGTTTTTCCGGACATCGTCAGAACAGGACAACCCACCCAGAGCGCATCGCTGGCTGTCGAGTGGGCATTGTAAGGAAAAGTATCCAGAAACAAGTCTGCCAATTGATGCCTAGCTAGATGTTCCGGAAGCGAAAGATAGGGCGCGAAAACCAACCGTTCAGCCGACACGTTTCGAGTTTCCGCTTCCCTCCGTAGGTTGGCGGTGGCATACCGGTTCCCTTCAAAAAGCCATAGGACGCTTCCAGGCACAGCCTTTAACAACTCCATCCACACTTCAAAAATCTTGGGCGTAATCTTGTTGCTATTATTGAAACTGCAGAACACAAAACCATCCTCCGGCAGCTTACATTCGACACGAAAGGGCACACGCGCAGCCATCTGCCTTTGACTATCACTGGCTAGGTAACATCCCGGTAAATGGACCAGTTTTTCAGTGTAGAACGCCTGATGATCGGCAGGGACAACATAATCATCCACTAAGATGTAATCTATGAAGTCGGCTCCCATCGTTCCCGGATAGCCTAAATAATTCACTTGAACAGGTGCAGGACGACGGGCAAGAATCTGCGGGCGAGCATGTTGCGTGTACCCCATCAAGTCCACCAGAATATCAACTCCATCTACCGCAATTTGATCTGCGACCTCCTCAAAAGAGGCATCGGTTATATCCTCAAAGCAATCAAATGCCTTTACAAGTCGCCGCCGCGTCTCGCTACCATCATCGGGGCCGAACGAGTATCCCAGGATCGTAAATTGAGCTCGGTCATGCTTCTCTAACATCTCTGCGATTGACAACCCAACGGCGTGGGAACGGAAGTCGGCAGAAAGATAACCGATAGTCAACTTTGAATTGCGTTCCGATGCTCGCTTGATGCAAAAATTTGGCGCCTTCGCTTTTCCGACAGTCAATAAACTATTCGCAAAGGTCCGCGCGCATCGAAACTGCTGTTCAGACGTTGTTGGTACCGGAAGTGACAGTAAGAAAAATGGCGGCAATGGGAGATCCATTTTATTGACATCCTCGTCCACCACCTTGAGAATCCGTTGTGAAAGATCCGCGAGTTCGTCCCAACTGCACAAATCCTGCAATCCGCGTACCTGCGCCGCCATCGCGGGCAAATGGTTCGGTTTGAGCTCCCAAGCTCGACGGTAGCAAGCGACCGCGTCAATTATTTTTCCTTGAGCTCCCAATGCACCGCCTAGTTTAAAATATCCGTCAGCAAGTGCAGGCTTCAATTCCAATGCACTTCGGTAGCACGTGATCGCTTCGTCCAACTTTTTTTGTTCCTGCAATACAGCGCCCAAATTGAGGAACGCGTCAAGGTAGTTTGGCTGAAGTCCCAATGCCGTCCGATAGCAGGTCTCCGCCTCGGTCCATTTTTGTTGACCCTGCAGCGCAGCTCCTAAATTGTTATGCGCGACAGAGAGTTCCGGCCTTAATTCAATCGCGAATCGGTAACACGAGATCGCTTCATCCAATCTCCCTTGCGCCTTTAACGTATTTCCATAGTTGAAGTGGGCGTCGACAAAATCTGGTTTTAGCTCAATAGCTCGGCGGCAACAACCGGCCGCTTCTTCCAGCCTCCCAAGATCGTTTAGAGCACTCCCCAAGTTGACGTGAACCTCAACAAAGTTAGGCTGCAATTCCAGCGCTAAGCGGAAAGACTTGATCGCTTCGTCCAGCTTTCCAAGACTTCTCAATGCGATTCCTAAATTATTGTGCGCCTCTGCAAAGTCCGGCTGCCATTCCAGAACTAAACGAAAGCAATCTACCGCTTCGCCCATCTCGCCTAGATCCGTCAAGGCAATGCCTAAGTTGTTCCCTGCTTCCGCAAACTTAGTCTTCCATTTCAGGGCTAGCCGATAGCAATAAACCGCTTCGTTAGCCTTACCTTGTTCTATCAGTGCGAGGCCCAGGTTGTTGTGCGCCTCGGCAAAATCAGGCTGTAGTTCCAACGCTCGGCGGTAGCATGAGACCGCGTCCTCCAGACGTCCAAGGCCTTTGTATGCAACCCCCAAATTGTGATGCGCAACGGTATAATCTGATTTCAATTCTAATGCCCGTTGCATAAACTGAACGGCAACGTCATTCTTGCCAACCTGGTGAGCAAGCGTGCCAAGAAGATAATGGACATCCGCGCGATTCGGATCGACAGCCAGAATCCTTCGATAAGCAAGCTCTGCTTCTTGTAACCGACTGGCCTGATGGTGTTCGATCGCAACTGAGAACGCATCGGAAATCGTCGCCATTTCGTCAATCCTAGCGATTTGCCCTTTGAAATGCTTTCTTTTTGAGCCTGAGACGCTAGCGGCGCTAGCGCTTGCCCAATGTTACTCACTTTGAGCCGCAACGCGCTAGCGTGCGGGCCGGAAGTCAATGAATCACTGACTGTTCAAGCCCTCATGCTAGCGCATTGAGGCTCAAAATTTACAAAGTGAGTGATTGGTCTTGTTTAGTGATCAGCTTAAAACGTCTGAATTCTTGGGAATTCAGCTACCTGTGCAATCGCTCACTGAAAACGCGCGTGGCTTTTCACCGGCAGTGTAAATAGCGTGCATCGTTGTGTATGCTTGCTCAAGATTATGTGCGAATTGTCCACCGTCGAAGACAGGCGCACTCTTGCGATTGACGTCCAGCCTCGACTTCAAATCCGCAAGTAGATTGGACTCTCGCGCCAGTCGCAACCCCATTGCATAGTAATCCGCAATCGTTGTTGTGATCAGTTCGGGTAGATCGAGTGCACGAAGTAAGCTTCCCGCCACACGCGATGCATACGTTTCTCCGGACATCGTCAAAACAGGACAACCAGCCCATAACGCATCGCTAGCCGTCACGTGAGCATTGTAAGGAAACGTGTCCAAGAATAAGTCTGCCAACCGATGTCGGGCCAAATGCTCAGGGTGTAGCGGCATTCGTTTCGCAAACACCAACCTCTCCACCGCCACGGATCTGGCTGCGGCTTCTCGACGAAGGTTATCCCGTGCAAATTGGTTCCCATCGGAAAGCCAAAGGACACTTCCAGGCACCGCCTTGAGCAACTCCATCCAAATACTAAACATCTGGGATGTTATTTTGTAGTTGTTGTTGAAACAGCAAAAAACAAATCCGGTTTCCGGTAGGTTACATCCACTGCGAGAAGGCGTTGATTGGGCTATTTGTCGCTGACTGTCATTGACTAAAAAGCATCCCGGCATGGTAACGAGTTTCTCGGTGAAAAAGGGTTGTTGGTCGAGAGGAACAACATAATCATCGACGAGTATGTAGTCTATGAATGAAGCCCCCGTCGAGCTTGGGTATCCTAAATAACTTACTTGAATGGGTGCAGGACGAAGTGCAAGAATCTCAGTCCGGGCATCCTGCGTATACCCCATCAAATCAACCAGAATGTCAACTCCATCGGTAACTATTTGGTTGGATGCTTGCTCAATACTCATATGCCTTACGTCGACGAAGCGGTCGAACGCACTCATGAGTCGACGTCTCGTCGTACTGCCGTCGTCCCTCCCTAACGAATAACCTATGACTTCAAATCGGTCGCGATTGTGCTTCTCGAACATTTCTCCGATTTGAATCCCGACCGGGTGGTTGTGGTAGTCCGCGGAAAGATAACCGATCGTAGTTCGTGACTTGCGTTTCGCAGCTCCATTTCGATTCGGGGTGGCTAATACAACTGGGGGAGTTTTTAACTCCTTTTCAGCCCATCTTTGCGCACACTGAAGCTGCATTTTCGCCGAAGATACGATCGGCAAAGAAAGCAAAAAAAAGGGCTGCAAAGAAAAGTCGTTTTTCTCGAAATCCCTGCCAAGTTGTTCATTCAATCGATGTGAAAGATGCCTTTGCTTTCGAGGATTCGGCCCTGGTCCGAAATCCTCGTCAAGAAGGTCAAGTAGACGGTGAGAAAGCTCATCAAGAGAGTCCCAAAAGCATGCGAGCTGCATACCGTGAATCAGCGAGCCAAGTGACGACAGACAATCTGGCATCAATTCCAATGCACGACGATAGCATTCGATCGCTTCATCGAGTTTCCTCTGTTCGGCCAAACAAAGTCCAAGGACGTTGTAACCTTTGGGCTTGTTGGGGTCATGTTCTAAAGCACATCGGTAGCATGCAATTGCTTCCTCTAGCTTCCCTTGTGACCTCAATGCATTGCCCAAATTGTGGTGCGATTCACCAAAGACCGGATTCCATTTCAATGCACGGCGGTAACAGGCAGCCGCTTCATCCTGATTGCCGCACTCGGCCCATGCAGTTCCCAAGTTGTTGTAAGTCGGTGCGGAATCGGGCTTGATGTCCAATGAACGGCGGTAGCTCGCAATGGCTTCATCCAGTTTCCCCAAATCCTGCAAAGCGTTACCCATGTTGTCGAGAGCTTTAGCATAGTCTGGCCTCAGCTCAAGAGCGCGGCGGTAACTTGCAATCGCTTCGTCGAGCTTTCCAAGAGCTGCCAACCCAATTCCCAAATTATTATATGCTTCAGCATGGTCCGGACTGAATTCTACGGTTCGTTGCAAGTATTCGACGGAGACTTGGTACTTACCAATTTGCTGGGCAATGACGCCAAGAAAGTAGACCGCATCCAATTGATTCGGAACGGCAGCCAGGATCTTTAGATAGACCTGCTCTGCTTCTTGAAGTCGACCGTCGCGATGAAGTTTTGTTGCAATTGCCAACGCTTCGGAAACTGTAGCCATTGGTTGTAAACTGGTTTGGGTTTGTTCGTGGATTGAATGCATCGACTCGTTTCAGAAAGTATGACAAAACACTGAACCGGAGGCTTGCAACTCTGAGCTCCACCCCTCACCCCCCTCTCCCCTAAGGGGCCCCTAAGGGGCGAGGGGGAGAAATCGAAATGGTATCGCGCAAATCCATTGAAATTTCAACTCTAGTCTAGTATGCCTGAAATGTGGGTAAAGATGAGGGGCGATGCGGCGATGCCCACGCGGTTAAACGATGAAACCAATGCATGGATTGTTTTTCTTTCAAGGCTAATTGCGAGGCGAGTCTGCACCTTGAGTCCGCTCTTCCCAAATCTGACGCATCAATGCCTCAAAATCTCTCGCAAAAAGCGGGCCGTCACACAGCGGCGATTCTGCGACCCGACTTCGCAAGCTCAGCCTCAATCGATTGAGTCCTTCTAAGTCAGCTGCGAATTCGACCGCCTTTGCAATATACTCCGATTCATCTGTGGCAATGAATTGCGTTAAGCCAACATTGGAAAGATGGCTAAATGAATGCCTGCCAGCAAACGTACGACCGGGGAATGTAATCGTTGGTACTCCCATCCACATCGCTTCGCACGTCGTCAAGCCACCAGAGTATGGAAACGTATCCAATGCAATATCGACTTCGTTATAGACAGACATTAGCTCAGTGGCTCCTAAACGCTGCTCAAAATCGATCCGATTGATACAACCGGCTTCGCTCATGGCCTTTTCTACGCGACGCCTGTTGCCTTCGTCCGGCCAACCCGAGTAGCAAAGCAACAACCTTGAACTAGGTACTTGCTTGAGCAAACGTGCCCACAATTGCAATACTTTTTCGTTCACCTTTGCTGGATTGCACATAGCGCCAAAAGTGATTGTGCCATTCGTCAATGCAGGAAGAGCTGCAACCTCAGGAGCGTTTTCTGGAACCAGATAAGTTACATATCCGTTTGGCATCCGAAGTATTATTTCGCTATAAAAAGTCTCGGCTTCAACCGGAACATGAAATCGGTCCGCCAGCAGATAGTCCATTTGCGTCAACCCGGTTGTGCCAACATATCCCGCCCAGGAAATTTGAATCGGTGCGGCTCTCTGAGCGAACACCAACATTCGATTCTGTGCGGTATGGCCCGCCATGTCAAAGAGGATATCAATTCCATCATTGCGGATTCCTGCTGCCAATTGTGCGTCGCTCCATGCAGCCGTGTCCGTCCAACGACCTACCGATCGCTTGATCCGCTCGCCAATCTCATCTTCACCGATGCGATCCGAGTAAATGGTAGTAGAGTATTCTCCGCGATTTAAGGCCTCGAATAATCGCACAGTGAAATAACCGACCGGATGCGAACCCAGATCCGCAGAAACAAAACCTAGTCGAAGTGGTCGATCTTTCTTGAGATCGGACGGATGCAATGTGTTGACTGACAGCGAGGCTGTATAACACTGATTCCATTCTTGATGTGATCGAAAAAGACAGTCCAACGTCTGATCTAATTGATATTGCTGGCACATTAACAGACCGTCGTGCGCTTCCCGGTAGCCTTTTTTGGCATCAATGGCCTTACGAAAGCTCTCCTCTGCATCCTTTATTCGGCCTAAGGACATCAAAGCTCCGCCTTCAATGACTCTCGACTCAATATTCTTTGGCTCAAGCTCTAATCCCTTTTGAACGCACAAAAGCGATTCCGTCAAACAGCCTTGTTTTCGCAACGCAGAACTCAGATTGGAATGCGCTGTTCCAAACGAAGGATAAAGTTGGATAGCTCGACGGTACACTTGAATAGCTGCCGTTGAGTTTCCCAACGAATTGTGGAGCAACCCGAGACTGTTTAATACATGAACGCTTTCCGGTTCGATCGACTGCGCCAATGCAAGATACACTTTCCCTTCTTCGAAATTGCGTTGGTTTACCAAGGTCGATGCTAGACGACAAATCGCATCGACTTTTCGCGGAGCAAGTGCCACAGACTTGCGAAAACAGGCAATCGCCTTTTCGACCTGTCCTGACCGACGATACAGAGATCCAAGGTTCATTTGCACATCTGCGTTGTTCGGACAATATTGAACTGCCTGCTCGCCGATGATTAACGCCTTATCCAAGTCTTTTCCTGAGTAAAGGGCTACGAGACTCAACCATGGCGAAACTTTGTTGGGTGCAAGCGAAATCGCTTTGCGAAAAAAAAGTTCTGCCTCCTCGTCCTGCCCCGCAATCTTCAGAGACTTTCCCAGATTGAAATGTGCATCCGCATGGGATGGATCCAGTTCGATTGACCTGCGATAGGATGCGATTGCAGCTTCGATTTTGCCTGCATGCCTAAGAACAACCCCCAAGTTGCCATGCAAAACCGGGCTGGTTGGAGTTACGTTCACTGCTTGCTGGATCAACGAGACGGCCTGCTGATAATTCCCTCTGCTGGATTCGATCAGGCCGAGTAAATGCAAAGCGTCGGGGTGTGCCGAATCGATCCGCAAAATTTCCTTGTAGGCCTCTTCGGCTTCCGATAATTCCCCGGCACGCTGTTTTTCAAGCGCTTGATGCAATTTAGTTTGTATTGTCATCGAATTTTTCACCAGACACAGTGACAACAAGTCCCTCTTAGGAATCAACTAACATAATCCAACTCCTAAAAAAGTCCATCCTTTTAGATTAGCGACAGGCGCTGAGCTGCGAGCCGACCTCTCCGATCGTTACAGCCGAAAAAAACGGAATAAGCCGAAAAATGGGATTGCTATTATGTATTCCTCTTGTCGCTAGCATTGTCACCTCTCCCGACGCTTGCGGACTGTTGATTTAGTCGTATCGCAAGTATGCAATATCAGCCGGCGGGCGCTAGCCCCCGGTTTGCGGCTTAGAACCGGACGCTATCGCGTCGCGGCTCATTAAGTCAACAGTCCGCTTGCGTCGGGGGAGGTCGAATGGAGCCTTAAGCGACATTCGGGAGGGGGCCGAGCGCAATTTTGGTTTCGCAAGCACTATTCGCTTCCCTACTTATGATCGACACTTGACTACAGGAGTGCGATAAGCAGTTGAAAAGGTTAAAATGAGAATTGGAAAATGCAAAATGTAAGGGATGGATTCGGGGTTAACGTGGGCTGTGCACAAATAGCAGTTTGCGAAAAATGCGTTGATGCGAGTTTTGTTCCTTTCTGCGATCTGGCCTTTCAGGTTGGTCGGGGGCTTGGCCCCCACCAACCTTGTTTTGGCGTACTAACGGACGGCACTAACGAATCGACCCGTTCCCCTCGGCTTTGCCCGGCTCCGGCGGGAAAAGCCGGGCGAAGCCGAGGGGAACGGGAGTTGGGACGCCGAGTAGTAGTCCGCCAAAACGCATCCGTCGGGGGCAAGCCCCGAACGGATGGGCTAGCGATATTGTCTAACTCTCTTGCCGGCGGAGCGAATGACTCCATTGCTCGATGAAGTTCAACAACTCCGCAACATCGTCGGAAAATCAATAGTCACCGCCAAAGGCAATCAACAAAAACCCAATCAACTGCAGTCTTATCTTCCACCGCTAAATTTTGCATTTTCCAATTCTCATTTTAACTTTTTCAATTCCTCGTCATACAGCTTGCTTTCCTGCCAACAACGCAATCTCCTTTGCCATTCGATTAAAAACCGTTTCCCAATCTCCAAGCGATGGCTGTCGAAACATTCGCATCGTCGGATACCATGGGTTTTCTTCTCGATCGTCTGCAACCCATCGCCACTCCGCTACAAACGACTTCGCAAGCCAAATATTCCTGCCAAGTGCACCGGCAAGATGTGGCGTCGCAGTACACGGAGAAATAATCAAATCAAGATTCATCATAACCGCTGCGGTATCCATGAAAGCGCCCGACTGAGTGTCCATTTCCGGAAACGTCGTCACGTTAAAATCGATTTCGGATAGCTGTTCCAACCCATCTCCTTTTTGTAGACAGATCAAATTAACATCCGGAATTGCCGCAAGCCGTTCAAACATTTTCAATGGCACTCGTCGGAACTGATCGTTTGCAAATTCACGATTCCCTTGCCACGCGATCCCAACACGCAATCCATCGAAATCTTTTAGACGCTCGCGCCAGTTCTCAACAAGCTCGGGCAAAGCAAAAAGGTACGGAACTTTCCTCGGAATACTTTCTATCGTCGAACGAAATACGCCAGACAAACTTAATAGTGCTGCATGCAAATCGTAAGGTGGAAGCCGGTCGCCGTCCGCTACGACTTCATCGATATCTGGACACAATTTCATCAAATGAACGAGAGGACGATGCGTCAGCAGTATCACTCTACCGACCCGCTCCTTAACAAGTCGACAATATCTCGAGAAGTGAATCGTATCCCCTAGTCCCTGTTCGACATGGATTAGGATTGTCTGGCTCTTGGCCATTTCGCCACGCCATTCTGGCTTTGGAAAGTCTCGTGGCCCTTGTTTTCCTTTCTTACGCCATTCGTATTCGGGCCAGCCCTTCTCAAACTCACAGCATTGAAGATGGAGGAACGCACGCATCATATGACTGTCGACATGTTCGCTGTCTATAGCCAAGGCTCGATTGACTGCCTGATGTGCCTCCGCCTCATTCCCGAGAATATTGGTAACGGAAGCCAGTTGGCAGTTGGTTGTGCAGGTGTACTCATTCCAAGTTGCTTCTGTGATTTTCGAATATGCGTTCCGCAATGGTTCATTGTTGGACTCATAGTGCCTGCGATTTACAGATGCATTTAGCGCTTCAAGCAGACAATCACGCGACTCTTGAAAACGACCTGCGATAGCAAAAACCAACCCCAAATTGCAAAGTGCTGGAAAGAAACCCGGCAGCAACTCGAGTGCTCTTCGGCACGCTTGCTCCGACTCGTCGTGTTGCCCACTATTCTTCAGGACAGTAGCTAGATTGTTGTGCATGGCAGGATTGTCAGGATCAAGTACCACAAGCTTTCGCCAAATGTCGATCGCGCGCTGGCTCGGTTTTGGATCCGCCATCAGAATCTGCCCAATACCCGATAATGCTTGTAAGTGGTTGGGATCGGATTGGACAACTTGCTCAAACATTTTTATGGATTCGTCGTCCCGTTTTAGCTTGAATAAAACAAGCCCAAGCTTCATCTGAAGTTCGATGGATAAAGGGTTTAACTGAAGAGCTTTGACTAGCGGTAAGTAGGCTTCCGCAAACATTGTTTTCTTGAAATATAGCAACCCCAGATTTTTGAGAACTTCTTCATTGTTGGGATTGAGTCTTAATGACTCATGATACGCGCGGATACCTTCATCGAGATTTTGATTCCGGGAATACGCAATACCGAGATTGGACCAAAAAGAGAATGCGTCAGGTTTGAGTTCAATAGCTCGCAAAAGTTGTGGAATTGCTTCTGCGGGACGTTTGGCTTGCAGCAGGAGAGCGCCGAGCAACTGAAAAGCATCGAATCCCTTTGGATCTTTGGCAATCAGGCCCGAATACAACTTTTCGGCAGTTTCAATGTCACCTTTCTGATGAGCTTGGTAGGCCTGCACCAATTGTGCACTATAATCCTGCGACATAACGTCCGTTCTCGTTTTCTTGGTTTGATGACAATTGAGCCTGAGGCGCTAGCCGAGCCACGCCGCAGGAAATCGGCGATCGTAACGTAACAAATTGATTTTAAGGTAGCTGAATTCGCACGTAGCTGAATTCGCAAGAATTCAGCCGTGGCCATATCATAGGCTTGACCGGCGGGTTGCAGGAAACCAAATCTACTGCCAGCGGGGTACTTTTTTGAATTGGTGTTTTCGAGAGAGCGAATCCCTCGTGCAATCCCTACAATCCTAACACATGTCCTGTCGTTTAACCGCGTGCCCATCGAGACCACTGACTTAACAGCGATTTGGTCGTTAAGATATTGGTAGCATTAGTGCGTCATCTCAGGTATGGAGGAACAGCGATGCTGATGGAACAAAAATGGCGTTATCGCCTTACGGATTTCGACTCAAAAGTTTTCGATGCATTGCTGCCAGCGGATAATCCACTTCTGGATGCACTGAATCTGATCGACTGGGATTCGTTTTTGCCAATCCTTGATAAATACTACGTGGAAAATCGGGGGCAACCCGCGATTTCTCCAGTTGTAATGCTGAAGCTTGAGTTTCTTCGCTATCAATTCGGTCTTTCCGATATTCAGGTGATGCTACGCGCTGATACCGACATCTTGTTTCGTTGGTTCTTGCAGGTTCCCATCAAATTTCAGTTGCCACACTCAAGCTTGCTGTGCCGGTTCCGTGGTCGTTTGGGAAGCGAAGGTTTTAAGGAGGTCTTTGACCAGATCGTTCGCCAGGCCCGAAAAGCGGGGTTGGTCAAGGATCGCCTGCGTATTAAAGATGCAAGTCACGTGATCGCCAACATTGCGATACCAACGACGATCAAACTCTTTGGACAACTCCGTGACCGGTTATTGGAGCAGTTGAGTGTTTTCGATCCCGAGGCGGCTGAAGGGTTCCGTCTTTCGCTGCTTTCTCTCAGAAAAGAAACTACCGAGAGTGATCCCGCGAGTCGATTGGAGAACCGTGTCAAACTTCTGCAGGACATTCTGAATTGCGTCTCCGAATTGACACCTCCATCCGATGCCAAAAGCAATCGCGCTTGGTTGAGTTTGCTCGAGTTAAAGACCATTGCCGAAAAAGTCCTTAGGGATCAAGCGAACCCGGAGGAAGGACGACGCTTGTTGAGCTTGGTTGATCCCGAAGCCCGTCGCGGCAAACACCATGTGTGGTACGAAGGATACGTCATTGATGTCATGATGGATGCGGACAGCGAAATCATCACTCAGATTCAGGTTCTGGAAGCGGGCGGAGATGAAGCCAAGAGCGCCGTCGAGTTAGTCAAAGGGGAACAAGAAACACATGGAAACCAAATACAGGAGATTTCGATTGATGGAGCGGGCTTCAATGGAGAAATGCTTCGCGCGTTAGAGAGTGAACTCAAAGTCGAGGTAGCAGTTCCTCCTAAGAAGCAAGTCGACAGTGAGGTATTTCCGAACACGGCGTTTACGCTCAACGAAGAGGGTTCAAGCGTTACATGCCCAGCCGGTCAAACGTCAAGCTATCAACAGACCGACTCTCGACAGCACGGAAAGATCTTTCGATTTAAACGATCGCAATGCGATGGATGCCCCTTGGTATCGCAGTGCATGCCTAAACCGCAAAGCGGTGCCTTTGGCAGATCGGTATGCAAAAATGAATATGAAGCTGAATACAATCGAGCGAGAGAGAAAGCCAAGACTGCGCACTACAAGTCGATACGTAAGGAGCACCCAGCGATAGAGCGGAAGCTCAACGAGATTCTCAACCATCACGACGGTCGCCACGCAAAGTACTGGGGGATCGCCAAGTTGAAGATTCAAGAGTTGATGACGTGCTTCACGGTGAATGTAAAACGAATCAGCAAGTTAGCGCCACGAGCCGAAGTCTCGCATGCATGAAAGGCAAAGAAAGGACCATAATGTCGGAAGAACGACGCCTTTGGATCGCTTGTCAAGAAAAAATGCAACGCAACAACCCGACTCGAACCCCTAAGCGGTTTCAAGTCAAAATATAATCGAAAAAATCGGCCCGATGAAATGAAAACAGTATACGCAATGCTGTTAAGTCAGTGGTCTCCCATCGGGCCGCGTTTTCCTCGCGAAAGCGCGGGGCGATGCCCACGCGGTTAAACGAAGAATCTTTTGCATGGGTGCTTACCAGGCAAGTTATTTACTTTTGGCACTCCAAACAGGTGAAAAGGATTGCGATGGC
>JAYTVL010000439.1:0-15226 GCA_043744075.1 Pirellula sp.
CATCAAGTTGACAGAACCAGCAAAGTGAGCTTCGTAAGGCTGTCCCAGCAGGAGCGATAGCCATCACGCGGAGCGTGATGTCGGGAACCCTAATCTTTAGCTGTCCCAGACCACTCTAGTGCTTCGTCAGAGTCAAAAATTAGGGTTCCCGACATCACGCTCCGCGTGATGGCTATCGCTCCTGCTGGGACAGCCTTACGAAGCTCACTTTGCTGGTTCTGTCAACTTGATGTTTGGACGCGGAGGTTGCTTCATTTCATTGCCAATGTAGAAGCTGGGATGTGGAGGCTGATTGTAGGATACATTTTGCCACGCGATGGCCATGCGGTACTGCGGATCATGCATCAAAGTATGAATACGCCGAGTTGTTGGAATGGTTGTTGTATAAATCCGTAGGGCGGAATTGCCGACGCGCAAGATGCACTCTTCTCGCCAATCGCCGAAGAGGTCTGCCGTAAGAACGGGCGATGACTTGGTACCCGCTGCTGCTTGGCATCCCTCCGCTACCAACAAATCTTCTAGTTGCCCCGTGTTCCAATTCCATTTGGCTATGCGATTGCGATCAACCATTTCTCGAAGCTCGTCGCCATCCCACCAAATTGTAAAGTTCGTCATGCGTGGCCCTTGGGCATGGATCACTTCGCCCTTGATGTTGTACAAGCCACCTGGAATTCCCCACATTTCAGCACCAGGATGGCGTGGATCGATATCTCCAGCAAGCCCTCGCCCAGCGTCACCACCGTAATTTATACTCCATAGCAATTCGCCAGTCTTAGCA
Source organism: Pirellula sp. (assembly GCA_043744075.1). Classification (GTDB taxonomy): domain Bacteria; phylum Planctomycetota; class Planctomycetia; order Pirellulales; family Pirellulaceae; genus JBKCUI01. The sequence continues at coordinate 779 of JAYTVL010000439.1, forward strand.
TCAAAAAGAGATGCCGCAGGCGTCCATTGATCCCAAGGACCACCCTCGTTCTCGTGAGGTCCAAAAACTTCCAATCCAGGCCTAGACGGATCCAGGTCCGTGACGTGCAGTGCGTCGCCATGTCGAAGACCGGTCGAGAAAAGACCTCGACCGTTATCATCGACTACCATCGACTTGTAAATGATTTCGTCTTTGCCGTCGTCGTCAACGTCAGCCACACTTAGAGCGTGACCCCCCATGCCTGAATAGCCGTAAACATGGGTTGGCTTCGCATGGCCAGGCGAGAGTTCTTTGTCCACTGTGATAGTCTTTCCATCGATCGAGATAACCCGGCAATACTCCTTGGCCCCGTTTCGATCCCAGACCATTCCAACGTTTGCGAAAATGCCATCCCAGCTGCCGATGTTATCGGTAATCTTAGTGAGTCCCAGTTTTGGATCGACAGTTGCACTCTGAGTGACATAGGGGGCACCGCTACGTTCATGCAATCCTGAATCAAAAACCCATCGTTGTGTGAGTTTAGCGTCACGATAATCCCAAGCAGCCAAAACAGTACGGCCATAAACGCCTCGACACATGATCAACGAAGGACGTACACCGTCGAGGTAAGCGATCGCGGCCATGAATCGCATGTTGCGATTGCCGGTGGAATCGTTGTTCGAGTTCCCACCGATGCCTCCCCATCCGTCCTGGGGTAATTGATTCGGCACGTAGGGCACGCTTACTAATTCTTTGCCTGTTAACCCGTCAAAAATGGTGAGATACTCTGGCCCTGTCATATTTTTCCCAAGGGAACGAGAGCCCGGTCGCATGTCCCTCCAATCCTTGTCCGCCTGTCCAATAATTTTTCCCACGCTATCAACGCTGCCATCGGACGTACGGCAAGCGAGTTCAGCTTTGCCATCGCCATCCAAGTCATACACCATAAATTGAGTATCGTGTTCACCCTCGCGAATATTGATACCCATTTGGACGGTCCACATGAGCCTGCCGTCGGTCTGATAGGCTTGAAGGACGGTGTTTCCAGTGACACCCGGCGAAGCGGAATCGCGAGACCGCTGAATTCCCTTTAGGATAATCTCATAGTCTCCGTCGCCGTCTAGATCGGCGGCCGAAGCATCGCCAGGGCTTGTGTCGGCCGGAAGCTGAAGAGGAATCTCAATATAGTTTTGCGCAGGAGCGTTCGATGCCAATGTGAACTCATGGCCATCTATTTGTTCTAAGCCATCGACGATGGGCCGCACCGAATAGCGTGTTGCCGCGTCTAGTTTGACGTTGGAGTCCTGAAAGTGCGTTGGCCCGGTGAGGGGGGCGGAGTTGATTTTCAAGGGAGGGGCGTCACCGATTGTTCGATAGACATTGAATCCCAAATCTGGCCGTTCTGTTCCAAGCAATCGCCAACCGACAAATACCCTCCCTTCTCCTTCATGGATTGCGACGACGCCGCGATCTAATTTCTCCATCAGCTTTTGTGCTTGGGAGGTTACCACCGAAGATTCGATCGCAATCACCGCAAAGAACACTCGTAATCCGACAAGATGACCCATATATTGCTCCGCAATAGAAAAGTATGTGGCGAAAAAATGCGTTCATTTGTGACTCATTCAGTCATCCTAAATTCCTCCACCACTATGATAGTCGATCTAGCTTTCGCTGCCTAGAAAAAACAGATCTCCCACACTTGAGCCAGGTCAGTAAGTAGCAAACCCCGTAGCCTAGGCATCCTGCCTGGGTGTTTTTATCATTGGCGAATTAGTCCCAGGCAAGATGCCTAGGCTACTACAGAGAAGTGCGGCTTATCATGGTAGAATCCATTTGAAACCGAAATACAGTCCCACATCAACTATAGAATTGCCGATGCTCCATTTGGTTTACTTGTATTCATGTTCATCGATCACTTGCTTGATTTTGAGTGCTCTAGCTATCGGTAACGAAACGGAGCCGTTTGTCGCTGGATATGATCGATTCTTTGCCAACGACCGGGAGCAACAAGAGGTTGTAGGTCAACTCTTGTTGACCGAATTGAGTTGTACCGCTTGTCATCAAGCGGGCAAGAGATTAGCGCCCAAGGGCGGCCCGGAACTGAAAGGTGTCAGCTCGCGATTGGAACCGGATTGGATTCGTAGCTATTTGGCTTCTCCCGACGAGGCAAAACCCAACGGATCCATGCCACATTTGCTGCACCAGATCCCGGAGAAAGAAAGATCCAATGTGATCGACGCATTAGTTGCCTATCTTTCTTCAAGCGAAGCGATTGAGCCGAAGATCGTCGCGTCTGGTGCTAACCCAGTTGCACATGAGTTTTGGCTGAAGGGTGATCAGGAAAAAGGCCGCAAGCTATATCACCAGATTGGTTGCATTGCATGCCACGCCATCGACCATGCATTTCAACCTCAGAGGAAGATCTTGTCGGACCTGGATCGCAAGATCGAAAGCCTTGGTCTAGAGCCAGATGAGCTTGAATCGAAGGGACTGGTCGCGAATAAGCCAGCACGGCCAGTGCCCATGAGCCAAGTTTCGAAAAAGTATAGTCTTCGCTCACTCTCGATGTTCTTGATTTCGCCCGATCTGGTACGACCTGCAGGTCGAATGCCAAGCTTGAAATTGCTGCCAAACGAAGCAGCCGATATCGCTTCTTACCTTCTTCAGCGGCCGGATGAATCGACTTCCGAAGTGCCATTGCGAAGCAATCTTGAGCTGAAAACAAAAGTTGCTCACAGCAATCCCGGCTTGGTCCTGCAGGGGATGAAACTCTTTGACCAACTTGCGTGTGTTAACTGCCATGCAACCCCAAACGTCAAGCCGCGGTTCGCAAAACCACTGGCTGAACTTGATGTCGCAAATAGCCATCTAGGTTGCCTTTCGGACTTCCCGACGGGTCCTCGTTACGGATTGAGTGCAGCTCAACAAAACGCACTTAGAGCGAGCATAGGTAGCTGGCAGAAGTCAAATGCTCCCGATGAAGCAAAAGAATTGACTCTCAAGTTATTGCAACTCAATTGCTTTGCATGCCATGAGCGAGGCGGACGAGGAGGCGTAGGAACTGCGCAAGGAGCTTACTTTGAAAACGTTCAGCAGGTCGACATTGGTGACGAAGGACGGTTGCCCCCTCCGCTTGATCATATTGGAAAGAAACTCGCCAAGAATTGGATTCAAAAGATTCTTGAAGGCAATGGTGAAGTTCGTCCGTATTTTCGCGTGAGAATGCCTGTCTTTTCCGCTCATGCTACGTTTCTTGCAGCAGCTTTTGTTGCTGAGGATCAAGGCGTTCCATCGCTGTCGAAGGAACGACTTGATATCGCTAAGGAATCGAAAGCCGACCTTGAAGCGGGCCGCCAGTTACTGGACACTGGCTGCGTGCAATGCCATGCAGTTCGAGGCGAGTCGCTACCCGGCTCGATCGGTATCGATTTGGCCGATATCGGTAATCGAGTTCAGCCCGAATGGTTTCATGCTTTCCTTCTAAATCCCGCAGACCTCAGGAAGAACACTCGTATGCCCTCCTTTTTTCCGGAAGGCAAGAGTTCGAGTCCGCATATTCTCAAAGGGGACGTTTCGCTTCAAATTGCGTCTATCTGGCGATATTTGAATTCCAAAGATCAGCCATTGCCGACCAAGCTCGAGCAAAGTCAATCGCAATACTTTGAACTAAAGCCGGTAGGCAAACCCATACTGCTGCGGACGTTTATGGAAACGAGCTCAGCCGGTACTCATGCCATTGCAGTTGGTTTTCCAGAGCAACACCACTATGCATTCGATGCGAGAAGGTTGCGTTTGGCGGAAATATGGAAGGGGAGATTCTTGAATGCACAGAGCACTTGGTTCGACCGATTTGTGCCTCCCGCGATTCCACTCGGTACCGAACGAATAAATCTGCCAATGACGAGTTTCAAATCCAAAAGCGACGACGGGGTGTTCACGGCAATCGAATCCAGTCGGCTTCAATTTCGTGGCTATCACCTGGACAAAATGGGAGTACCGACGTTTCGCTACACAGTCGCTGACTTCGATATCGACGATCAAATCAAACCCGTATCCAACGAGGGACTAAGTAGAAAGTTAACAATAACTTGGTTTGCTCGAGTAGACAGGTCCATAATTGAGCAGGTTTCGTTTGTTGTTGTAGGTGATGTTGTTGAAAGGAATGCGGCTGGGATCTTTTCGACACGATCAAATCTCAACGTAACGATTACTGAGGGATTAGAGTCAATGACGCATTTCGTGAATTCATCCGAATTGTTGATTCAGTTGCAACGAAAGCAAAGTAGTTTCGAGGTCCGATATCAATGGTAAAGCTTTGTCAGTTCTCGCAGATCGCCGATCCGGAAATACTCGTTCCCAGGCTCTCGCCTGGGAACGCATGGCTTTCGAGGCTCTGCCTCGAATACTGCTGGTACCGAATCTCGTATTGTCGTCGGTTCGGCAGGCAGAGCCTGCTATTCAGTGTGTTCCCAGGCAGAGCCTGGGAACTAGATGTTGTCGATCAGCGAGAAGTAAAAAATTCGTGTTTCACCCGCGTAGCGGTGGGCGCGCCAAAAAACTCTGGATTGGCATTTACTAAATGCCTCGTATCGCTTGCATTTTCGATTGTCTTGATTCACTTGCAATGTTTTGCCGAAGAGACCGAGAATAAGCGTACCGAGTCGGATTACTATCGGATCGTCACTATTTCGACATCGCAGACGTTGAGTGATTCTCGGTCGAAGAATTGGAAACCCGCGCCTGATTCGTTGGTTTTGGAAGTCAGCGGAATGGCCCTTCTTGAAGACTCTCGTCTGGCGGTTGCGATTCGCAAAGGGGAAGTTTGGCTATTGTCGAATGTGGTTGACGAACCTCCTGACAAAGTCGCGTACCATCGATTTGCATCCGGACTGCATGAGCCGTTAGGCTTGCTTCGTCATGATGGTTCGCTGTTGACCGTCCAGCGCGCCGAAATGACTAGGCTAATTGACTTAGATGGCGATGATATTTGCGACGACTATCAAACAGTTGCAACAGGATGGGGGGTTACCGGCAACTATCATGAATATGCCTTTGGCCCGAAGATTGATGGAGCTGGCAATTTATGGCTAACGTTGAACCTGGGGCTGGGATTGAAGGGAGAGCAACAAACGTTTGCACGCACGAACAAGACGCTTGGCGTGTCTCAAGGGCTTTGGCGAGGTTGGGGGATGATGTTGACGCCGGGCGGTGGCTTGAAGCCGATGTGTGCCGGAATGCGATCGCCATCTGGACTGGGTACCAATCTCGATGGCGACATGTTTTACTCGGACCAACAAGGCAATTGGGTAGCTTCGAATAGCATTCACCATCTTCGTTCGGGAGCGTTCTTTCATCATCCCGATTCATTGGCCTCGGTTGATCACGATGAATCGCCAATTGGGCCGGTGAATGAAATTCCAGACGGCTTGCCTTTTCCCGAAGCACTGAAAAGACTCCCTATCCTAAAACCGCCCGCGGTTTGGTTGCCGTATAAAAAGGTCGGACAATCGGCGACAGACATCATGGTGGACGCAAGCGATGGAAGATTTGGACCATTTGCGGGACAGCTTTTCGTCGGCGAGTTTACGCAGTCGTCGATCAATCGTGTCTATTTGGAAAAGATCGAAGGCGAGTATCAAGGAGCCTGCTTCCCGTTTCGCGATAGTTTCGCATCTGCCGTTCTTCGAATGATTCAAGGGAGCGATGGAAGCGTTTTTGTTGGACTATCCAACCGAGGTTGGAGTAGCCTAGGACCGGCTTCGTATGGACTGCAACGATTGATTTGGACAGGACAAGTTCCTATGGAGATCAAGGAGATGCGATCGCAACCAGATGGATTCGAATTGGTCTTTACGAAACCAGTCGACAAAGTAGCGGCCAGCGACGTAAATTCTTATGCCCTGACCAGCCACACTTATCGATATCAATCACAGTACGGAAGCGATGAGATACTCGAAAAATCGCTGGCGATAACCGGCGTTGTTATTTCTGCAGATGGGTTGCGAGTACATCTTACGGCGGGGCCGTTGCGTCAACATTTTGTGCATTCATTGAATGCCAATGGAGTTCAGAGCATCGACGGAGAAAAACTTTTGCACGCGAATGCTTACTACACGCTAAATCGAATCCCAACGATAGTTCGATAATGGTTCGTACGGCTAATCAGCCGGAACGCGCTAGCGTCCGGTTCAGCCCGACTTATGATCGAGGCCAAAGTTTGAAGCACCACTGGGGTAAGGGCAAATGGCACTCACTTTGGGAATTTTGAGCCTCAATGCGCTAGCATGAGGGCTTGAACAGTCATTGATTCATTGACTCCCGGCCCGCACTCAAAGCGAGTGCCATTGGGGGTGAGGGCGTCGGGTCGGTCAATCGATTATACGACCAAACATCCCATTCTAGAAATTTGGGAATCTTGGCTCTCCGAGTAATGCAGACTTCTAGTCTATCAGTGTACATCAGCGCAGGCTGGCAGACTGCACTACGCATTTCATGATATATTGGGGTGTCCCAAAACAAGATCACTCGGGGAATGAACTCAATAATGCAACTCGTCGAGAGCCCAACATGAAATCGCTTACACTCGCCTGTTAAATGCTCTTTTTCGCAGCAGGGTCGGCTTCTGAACAATCTCCGAAGAACGCCTTCCTTTTCGTTGAAAAGAATGGGGAATACCTTGACCTAAAATTTGGTGAACGAAATGTCCTGCGATTTGTGAACAAGCCTCGAGACGGGACAGACGAAGAATCACATTACATGAGCTTCAAACTCCATTAGTGCTTCGGTACAGAATTTGGGTTCAAGATGGCGAGATGACCCAAGAAGCATGCGAAAAGATGGCAGCGAGTTTCATCGCGAACTGACTAGCCCATCCGTTCGGGGCTTTCCCCCGTCGGATGCGTTTTGGCGTACTACATACAATAGGGCGTCCGAACTTCCGTTCCCTTCGGCTTTGCCCGCCTCCGGCGGGCAAAAGCCGAAAGGAACGGGTCGATTCGTGAGTGTCGGCCCGTTAGTACGCCAAAACAAGGTTGGTGGGGGACAAGCCCCCGACCAACCTGAGAAGCCAGATCGCAGAACGGAACAAAACTCGCATCAACGCATCTCGTATCGCAAACGGATCGTTTTCGCCGTAAAAACAGGTGCCGAACTGCAAATGCGATTGCTTTCGCAGCCGAGTTGTTAGATATTATCATGAATGTTATCGGCGGTTTGTTTGCTGTTAGTGGTGGTCGCAGGTGTCTTTCAATCCTTATTTTGGAGTGTTGCACATGATTCAAAAATTTGCTGTGCCATTCGCTCAGCGTTCGACTTGCATTGGAAAGCCTCGGATCAGACGAGCATTTACACTTGTCGAGCTACTCGTGGTTATCGCCATCATCGGCATCTTAGTTGGATTGCTTCTGCCCGCTGTACAAGCAGCACGAGAAGCGGCCAGACGAATGCAATGCACCAATAATCTCAAGCAGATAGGCCTTGCGTTGCATATGTATAACGACACTTTCCGAACTCTTCCGCCAGGTGGACTTTGGTATACCAACGCGGTCACGGACCCGAATTTCCAGCTCAACCGTGGCTCCATGTTGTTTCGTTTAACTCAGTTCATTGAGCAGGGAAACGCCTATCGGTTGGCAGACCTCAATAAGCCACCCGAATATCAATTCGTTCCCGGCTCCACAACAAATTATATCGCAGGAACAGTCATTCCAACGTACAAATGCCCAAGCGATAGCACCCCTTTGCTCAATACCAACGCGATTGACAACGTACCAGCTGGAAGACTCGCATCTCACAGTTATGCTGGTTCGAAGTGACCAACAAGGACGGGTGACAATACGCCAAATAATTCTTGCGCAGAGCGCGCCGTTTGGGATACGTTTAGGCTCAGCGATAGCGACAATACCCCCGCCGGACCATTCACGCGCAATGGACGAATCTACACAGCCAAACTATCCGAGATATCCGACGGTCTGTCGAATACCATCTTTGTCGGTGAAATTCGCGGTGATTGCGCAATCCCAGCAACGCGAGGTTGGATTCATGGTAGTAATCTTAGTGGCATGATCAGCACCATTTACCCGATGAACATCAATACATGTACAAGGGATTTGTCGCTCGGTCCATGTCGCAATTGGGATAATTGGAGTACGAGCTTTGGTTTCAAGTCGCAGCATACCGGCGGCGTGAATTTCGCGCTAGGCGATGGTTCCGTTCATTTTCTTGCACAGAGCATTGACCATTGGACCTACCAGTATCTTGGCGGTAAGGCTGACGGGAAAACCGCCGCGATACCCAACTAAGGGCTCCATGACTGCTAAGAATTAGGGTTGGCTGCCGACGGGATGACGAGGCCGTAGTAGAGGCGACGAGTCCCTGCGATTTGCGTCGCATACGGGACTCGTTGCCTCGTCCACTACCCTAATCTTAATCCGACCCGATGGGCCTTTGGCCGTGGGTGAAGAAGATTAGCGGCTAATTCAAAAGCCACGCCGTATCCATTCCCCGCATCCGGTCGCCAACGGCGGCCGGATGCGGGGAATAGCTGAGGTTTTTTCGCCTGCGCTTCTTAGCTAAAAATCTTATTACAGTTTCGCCAAAGGCTAGCAGCCTGTGGCTATCGATAATCACGAATTGACGCAGATGACTTCAACCGAATTTAAGACCCGTTCGTTAATTTTCTTGGCCTGTGCTTTTTGTATGTTCTCCGGTTGCGGAGGCAACGGGTTGGTTCCAGTAAGTGGGAAAGTTTTGCTGGATGGCAAGCCTATCGAAAATGCCGCCGTCATGTTTCAGTCAGAGGATGGCGGAGTACCGGCCACCGGCATCACCGGGCCCAATGGCGAATTCACATTAACCACTTCCGGCTTAGGGAAAGGTGCATCTGTTGGCAAGAATGGTGTTACCGTTGTAAAGAGCGTCGTTGCCCAGCCGAATCGCAAAGTAGAGGAGGGAGAAATCGTTCCGATGAAAGTCGAAACGCCGGTAAAATACGCTAGCGTTCAGACCTCGGGCATCACCATCGACGTCAAGAATGGAATGGAACCTGTCGAATTGCAACTGAAGTCTGGAAAGTAGTTTCATGAAGCCTATTCTCGCGATGCTCGTTGTCGGACTACACCTATGGTTGTCAGGAGCCGCGCCCCATTATTGCGTCTTAATATGCTGTTTCCGGCAGAGCTTTCCGTTGGATCGATTCGTCCAGCTTCTTGCGAATCAAATTGACACGATCCGAAATCGACATAAGTCTTTCCATGGGTGCTACTTGTTCATCTTTTAACGATTCGATTTTGAATTTAGCTCGTTCCATGTCTAACATTTTCGCGTCGCACTCGCTTTTTGTCATCGCGCCTTTCGACAAAAGTCCCTTTGCATCCTCTAGCTCTTCTTCGAAAAAATCCAATTCCTTTTTTGCAAGTTCAAGTGCTGACCGATGACTCTGTTGCTGCCTTTTAATGTCCTTGCTTGCCTCATCCAGTCTAAGTTCCAATTGCTTGATTCGTTTTCGAAGCGCCAACCGCTGAATGGCTTCTGCCTTCCCGTTCGCGGTTAGTCCCTCAAGTTCCTCAAGATCGGACTCCACTTCAATCGCCTCGTTGCTGAGCGATTCAAGATCATTTCCGAACCGCGCCTTGACGCTTTTCGATTCAATGTTCTGAACGGGAATGGTTGTATCGGAACCCCCAACTTGCAAACTAGCGTCTTCAGATGCTGGCGGAGGAATTGAAGGTGGTGCAGACAAAGTTGTTTGAGCATTTAGTGACACAATTGGTTCTGGGGCTCCTACGGTTATTGAATTGGACAAATTCGAAAGCCGATCCGAATAGGATTCATTGAGTGGCAACCCACTGGTTGGTGTCGGCTTGTATTCAACGGCACCGGTTACGGCATTGTACGTCTGGACGTAACCGTATTGCGCACTAGAAGCGACTGGCGAGTTCGTACCAAAGGCTGGAGTATAGGCGGGATGATAGATTGGAGAAGAATCAGTCAATCCGGATCCGGAACGATATCCATACGTGTTTTGCGAATAGTTGTGTCCGTTGTAGCCGCCAGTCACGGGAGGAGTGTTGTAGAAACCTGAGTTTGGGACAGGACGATCTTTCGCTTCGTTAACACTGATACTTCCGTTCCAGGCCAATTCGTCAGGCTCAACCAACAATTCCGAGATACGTCTTGCGATAATCTCTTGCTTGCGGTTACGGCGTTGAGTTAGCTTGGATTTAGCATCGACGACTCGTTTTTCAAGATGCTCTAATTCCCCAGCTTGGTTTGCGAATCGTTCCGCCAGTTCTACTTCTACCAATTGGGTTAATTGGGCTCGAGCTTCCGCTTTCTTCACCGCATTTCCTTCTTTAGGCTGCGATAGAATAAATGCAACGAGTCTCTGTTGCTCTATAGGCACCGTAATTCGAACCGTTGTTGCCATGCTACCGTATCCTCCCGGTGTTTGATAGCCCTGACTGCTCCCTTGTGGGATGCTTGGATTGAAGGTCGCTGCGTGCGGTGCAAAGACAATTCCTTTCTGATGTTCTATTGGCAACGTATTTTGAACCGTTGTTGCCATGTTAACAGCTCTCGCAAGTGGTTGATTGGCCTGACTGCTCCCTTGTGGAATACTGGGTTGGAACGTCGCAGCGCGCGGTGCAGAGGCAGTTCCTTTCAGTTGTTGTTTTATCGTTTGCGATTGAAGCCAAGCAAAGCACGCCGATCCGCCCGCCGCGATGGTGCCAAGAGCAACCACCACAACCGCAACTCTACTCCTTCGATTGCTGACTATCATTTGATAACTCTCCATGATTGAAATTTAAATAAGAAGGTTCGAACAATTGTGCTCGTTCCATGAAGCTCGTGAGGTCATTGGAAATCTTTCTGATCTCCAATTCCAATGGATCCGTCCACTTAGGTGTAGATTCCGGTTGGCGATCTGAAATGCCGTTGTTTGTGCTTGTGGGCTGCTTAGTTGTATTGGTTACCAAGTTTCGATTCCGGCTTGTACTTCGGTCAATGAAGGAAAGTACAACGCATAGGACAACGACCGAACAAACCAACATGGCCCATCGTGCTGGCGTTGTTCGACGCCTGCGCGAGCTCAATTCGCTGGGCAATGGCTGGTTCGGATTCGTAACATGGAAGAGGCAACTGCGTATTAGTTCAGCCCCTTGCGTCGCGTTGTCTACCCGTTTGTTCGGATCAGAGGCAGTGAACCGCGCGATCATTGCGTCGAGCCAAATAGGGAGTTGTTCTTGGTAACGATGAACCGATTGAAACGGGGCATCGGAAACCTCTCGCAACAGTTTCAGTGTGCTCGAGGCTTGAAAGGGCGAATGCCCCGTACACATCGCATACAGTACACTTCCCAAACTAAAGAGGTCGGTACGATAGTCGACCGATTCGCCGCGTGCTTGCTCGGGACTCATGTAAGCAGGCGTGCCCGCAATCAGGCCGCTCGCTGTGATCGACGCATCATCAAGCGTTCGAGCCAATCCAAAGTCGCTGAGCACCACTCGTTTATTCCCGTCTTCCAACAAAATGTTGGCAGGTTTGACATCTCGATGGATCACGCCGCTCGCATGCGCCGCCGCCAATGCTTCAGCAATCTGCAGCCCAATACGCAATGTATCTTCGAGACTGAGGGGACCATCCCGATCGATTCGATGCTGCAAGCTCCCGTTTGCAATAAGAGGCATCACAAGAAAAGTTTTACCTTCCTCTTGGTGAACACCAAAAATGGGAATCACATTCGGATGCGTAATGGCCGCTGCGGATTGAGCTTCACGCAAAAATCGTTGGCGTGAGTTTCCAGCCTTTGCAAGATGCGGATGGAGAACTTTGATGGCGACAACCCGATGCAATTGCGGATCAAATCCCCGATATACCGTAGCCATACCGCCGTAGCCTACGATCCCTTCGACGCGATAATGCGCAAGTTCATGCGGCGTAAACCATTCTTCGGCTGGCGGCTCAAACTCATGCTCGTCTATCGAAAAATGCTGACGACTCTCATGCCAAAGTTCATCGGGGGCGGCGATCGCTGAAAGTACAGTATTGCAGCGACTGCACTGCGATAGATGATCTGTCCAATGTTGAAGATCTGTTTCATGGCAATGATCTTTCAAGAGCAGTTGAAGCTCTTCTCGCGTTGCGCATCGAATAGGTGCTATCATGAGTGTTCCCCTTTTTCTAACTCCCCTTTTTCTAACTCCCAGTTCTCTAATTCTTCGTGAGTCATTCGGTCAATTTCATGTCGCAGTTTTTCCATCACTCGACATCGTGTGACGTAAACATTTCCCAAAGACATTCCCAGTCGCTTGGCCACTTCATGCGCAGGAGCCACTTCCACGGCCGTTTGCCAGAACGCTTGCCACTGAGCAGCCGACACTTGCCTCTGAACCTTCTGTGCGGCGATGACAAACATTTGATGGCGTATTTCGTAGCTAAAGCACTCGTTGTTGTTGGTGATTGCCCGGTCTTGTAAATGTGCAAGTGGGCGTTCTTTACGAGCTTTCTTTCGAACGAGATCAATAACTCGGTTTCTAGTCACAGTGGCCAACCAAGCACGAAATCGCTCCATTTTGTCGCTTGGTGGCTTTAGTGCGAGCGAGCGAACATTGAGCAGTACTTCTTGCACAATCTCTCTGGCATCGGCATCTTGGAGGCCTTGGCGTCGTGCGAATCGGTAGATAGCCGGTTCGTACAATGTGACGAACTCCGTCCAAGCACCGTCATTGTCGCTACCTTGCAATCGGGCGAGCAAACTGTGTCGCGTTTCAGGTGCGCCTTTCATGGTTTGTTACCCTTTGCATTCGTTTTCAAAAGTGCATATCGGCGATACTGAGACGAGCCAACTGTCGCTTGCCGTTCTATAAGAAAGGCGACGACGACTCGTTCATCTTACAAGAAATCAAACGAGATAGAGAAAATTACGGCAGAAGCAGGGTTTTTGCGAACTCGTAGGGTAGGCTTCCAGCCTGTCAACAAAAAAACAGGCTGAAAGCCTATCCTACGTTTTTCTATTCGGTAGTCTATTGTTGACAACGCTTTAGCCAATATTGGGAATTTTATCGATTGTGCGCAAAAGATTGTATATGTGATACGAATTAACTATTCGGGACGCAAACGAAAGCGGTATAATTCTCCGTAATTCGCGAGTTTAGGTAAGTGATGCTATCCAAGTTGCAGCATCCGATCGAAGCCAATACACTGGTGTCAGTCGCCAAACCTCGTTCTGGCAGATCGTTACTGCGCATCCCTATTTGATACTTTTTCTTTAGTTTTTTTGGAGCCGAACAATGCAAGCGGTTATTAAAAAGAGACGTGGTTTCACGTTGGTGGAATTGCTCGTGGTCATTGCCATTATTGGCATCTTGGTTGGACTGTTGCTGCCGGCCGTTCAAGCAGCTCGCGAGGCTGCGCGACGAATGCAATGCAGCAACAATTTAAAACAATTGGGGCTGACAATGCACAATTATCATGATGTCTACAAAACGTTTCCCATCCAATACAGAATCAATGCGATCGCAAACCAGCCGCTGACTCAAGTGAGTTGGATACGCGGTATTTTTCCCATGATGGAACAGAAAAACCTTTTCGAACAATGGGACCACAACTACAGTTGGACATCGGGCCCCAATGGCATTCAAGCGGACCCTCGAGTCGGACCTGGCGGCCTCACAAATCCAAATGTCGGCAGTAACGCTTGGCTATTGGGACGCGGGCTTCCGTTCTTGCAGTGCCCTTCCGATAATTCACCTGCTCAAGGTGGAGTTGCGTTGGGGTCAAGGCAAATCAATATGAACGGGGCACCCACAGACGTAATGAAGATTGGGATTACGAATTACAAAGCGTGCTTGGGTGCCAACTGGGATTATGGGTCCATTCAAGTGACCTCCGGCTCTTGGGGGAGAAGTCGATTTTGTGGCGACTATGCTACGCTTGATGCCACCACGAAAGGGCAATATCCCTTCCGCTGCCCGACCGGATTCTTAGGACGAGGCAATGACGGACAAGGGATTCCAACCCGTTTTAGGGACATCACTGACGGTACGAGCAACTCGCTAATGGTCGGCGAATCGTCATTCAGTCAGAACGCATTGTCCTCTTGGTTTTGGTTTAACGGAGTACTAGCAACTGCTGCGTTCCCCATCAATCGCCGAGCAGAATGCGCAGCTGCAGCAGGCAAGTCGCTCGTAGCGGGCTGGGACGCTTGCTGGACGGACTGGCCGAATCAGCAAGGTTTCAGCAGCCTACACGTTGGGGGAGCTCAATTTGCATTGTGTGACGGGTCCGTGCGATTTATTTCACAAAGCGTCGACCTTAGTACGTATCGCGATGTAGCGACAATTCAAGGCGGTGAAGTAGTTGGTGATTTCTAGGCTCTGTATCAAAACGTAGCATAGGCATCTTGCCTGTGAGTGATAATCCTGGAATCTCAGGCTGGAAGCCTAAGCTACTTTTATTGATGGATGG
>JAYTVL010000440.1:0-4211 GCA_043744075.1 Pirellula sp.
GAACTACCTTTCAAACCCAAGGCTCCTTTCGAATCTAATGCCTTCCATCGCAGTCAAGATTCAACCCTTCGAGTCGATTGCCGCATGCTGGAGCCATGCGGATGTTGGCATATCACTTCGAGATTGGGCCAAGGAGGAATATGTGCTGGTGCTCGGCAATACAGAGGTAAGCAGGCATTCGATCGACAGCATCAATCGATGTATTTTTAAGCGAGCCTCCGATGTCACGCTCAATAAAAAGGAATCCCTCACTAGCCGTTCTTGGTTTTTTCTGGATGAGCTGGCAGATGCTGGGAAGCTAAATGGATTGGTTTCTTTGGCAAAGAAGGGACGTTCCAAGGGAGCGTGTCTTGTAATTGCTTTCCAAAGTGTTTCTGGCCTGCGGGATGACAGTCTCTACGGGCAATACGGGTGCGATGAACTTTTAGGCCAAATCGGCACCCGATTTGTGGGCAGGTTGGAGTGCATTTCGACGGCGGAATACGTTTCAAATCTGATCGGTGAGCAGAAATTCGTCGAGAAGTCTTACAGCTATACAAGTTCGAAAGAGAACTCGTCGACCGTCAGTTACTCGACGCAAGTTCGCAAGGCCGTTTTACCAAGCACGCTTCTGGACATCATGCCGTGCAGCCTCTCGAACGGGTTATCTGGTTACTGCATCACACGATCTGTTGGAACTTTTAAAACCAAGATCGATGGCAAGTGGCTCTTCATCGAACAACTGAAACCAGCAGATGAGTCCATTCCGGCTTTTGTTCCGCGACCGGCCATGAACCAGATACTCGAACCATGGACAGAGGATGAGGCCCGTCGGTTCGGCGTGGATATCCACTGGAAACCAAAGAAGAAGGGGGCGACTGGTGTCACATCGGAAACAACTAAAGATTCAGCGCAAGTGAAACGTAAAAAACGTCGAGCAACGGC
The DNA here is from genome assembly GCA_043744075.1 of Pirellula sp. Taxonomy (GTDB): domain Bacteria; phylum Planctomycetota; class Planctomycetia; order Pirellulales; family Pirellulaceae; genus JBKCUI01. The sequence continues at coordinate 925 of JAYTVL010000440.1, forward strand.
AACGCTTCCAGACGATCCGTTAAAGGAGCTATTTGAATGAACAACCATATTAATTCGCAAACTGAAACTCCGATTGATTTACTCACGGTGAACGATGTCGCCAAGCGGATGAAACTATCCACTCGGTCGATATGGCGTCTTGTAGACGCTGGCTCAATCGTTTCGCCAATTAAGATCGGCGGTTCAATTCGTTGGCGTTCGACTGACTTCAACCACTGGCTTGCTTCGCAACCATCGGAAGAAGAGCGAACGCAGAAAAAACTTTCGAAAAACCAGATGATCGATCGCCGTGATCCGGATACGATCCAAAGAGGAGAAACATCTTGAATCCAAACGAGAAATTGCTCCTGTCGTCCAAGGAAGCTGCCAAGCTCCTCAGCATTTCGGAACGAACCCTTTGGACTATTACGAACGCGGGGAAGATTCCTTGTGTTCGAATCCTTGGAGCGAAGCGCTACGCACGTTCCGACATCGAAAAGTTTATTGTAGAGCAGACAAACCGAGCTACTGGCGTTGATATCCCACCCAAACCATAGCCTCAATCCACTCCATTGTCCTTCGATTGAGACCGAAAGTTACAAGAATCAAAAATCATGGCATCTCTCAGCACCAAGTCCGATGGAACTCGCGAAATATACATTGTCATTGGCGATACTCGACCGAGAATTCAACTCGGTAAGATTCCGAAGAAGGGTGCCGAACGGGTACTTGCGAAGGTGGAATCGTTGTTGTCATCCAAGACATCCGGTTCTGCTCCGGACGGTGAAGTATCTGCGTGGCTCGCAAGTCTTCCCGACAATGACAAGCTTTTGGAAAGGCTGGTAGCACTCGGATTGACGGCGGCACGACCAAAGGTCGAAACCGATGTGCCAGTTAAGCAGACAATCAAAACGCTCGTCGATAGTTTTGTCATTCACAAACGACCACTCATCGCAAAGAATTCCCTCGACAAGCTAGAGGGTTCGCTGGCACGCCTGACTGCTTTTCTTGGAGACGATCGAGATATCACAACAATTTCACTTGGCGACGCCGCAGCATTTGAATCATGGGGGCGGAAGGAAGGGGCAAGTGAGGCCCATCAGAGAACCCTTAACCGTTATGCAAAACAAGTTGCCTCGCACGCCGTCGACCATGGATGGATCCCATCGAATCCGTTTCGAAAGCTCAAAAGCACGGCTTTGGCGGCAACGGCAAGGCACTATGTGACAGAAGCCGACACTGTGAAATTGCTCGCCGCCTGTCCTAATCATTCTTGGAAGGTGCTGATTGGCCTTGCCCGCTTTGCAGGGCTTCGCGTGCCTAGCGAAGTTTTTTCCCTAAATTGGGAAGACATCGACTGGAAGACTGGCAGTCTCTCGATTGCCAAAAACAAAACCGCTGCCAGGGTGTGTCCGATACTTCCGCAATTGCTACCAATACTTCGCAAAGCCTACGAGGAAAGGAAGGGCGAGAAGGTACTTCAACTTTCAATCAGCAACATTCGAAGGCGGTTTCCGTCAATCATAACGGCGGCGAAATTGAAGCCATGGGAGGACATGTTTCAGACCCTTCGGCGGTCGTGTGAAACGCACCTAATTTCGCTTGGACACCCTCATCACGTCGTTGCGGACTGGTTGGGACACTCAGTTCAGGTGTCGAAAGACCATTACTTGATGGTGACATCTGAGGATTTTGCAAAGGCAACTCGACTTTCCGAGGAATCAAAGACGGTCCAAAAATCGGGGGCATTTTCGGGGGCAGTAAGCGACCGCGAGGGGGTGCAAGAGCCTGCACAGCGAAGAAAGGCTCAAAAACCGATAAAGTCTAGAAAAGCAAAAAGCCCTGGAAATTTCCAGGGCTCACGAGTCTGTGCGACTATTTGCGAAGCTCCCCCGGGTGGGCTCGAACCACCGACACACGGATTAACAGTCCGTTGCTCTGCCAACTGAGCTACAAGGGAATATAAACACTGAATCTTCCTAAAACCGACCGTCCAGCTATTACAATGAGTCGGTCGACTCCTTGTTGGTTCAACCGGCATTTTGCTTTCAAACGCAATCTTTGCCCGGCTTACCAACAAGTACAAAATTTAGCTCGAAATGTTGCGACTTGCAAGGCTGCTTTCTTCTCCATATCTCCCAAACTTATCAATCCCCAGAAATCCAATTTCCCACGCCCTACAACCATCAAAGGCCTCATTTTTGAAAGGGATGGTATCGCAAGCATTCCGCTAAAATCCTCGGGCATGCTTGTTCCAGCATGTCTAATACGTACTCAAATCCCTCGTCGCCACCGTAATATGGGTCCGGAACATCGCGCGGCCAAGTGGCATCCAAGTAATCGCCTAGCATTCGAAGGTGTCCATGGGTTCCACACTCAATTCCAGATATGCGAAGGATTTCCGCATAATTTCCACTATCCATCGCTACGACCAGTTTACATTCCGACAACATCGTTTTGGTTAATCCTTTGGCCAAACTCCTCAGTGCATACCCTCGTTTTTCAGCTGCAGAAACCATTCTTGAGTCCGGCAATCTCCCTATGTGATAGCTGGCCGTCCCCGCTGAATCGACAGCGATCTGCTTTTCCAGCGAATTTGCCCTTACCAGCGATTCCATAACACCTTGAGCTGCCGGTGAACGACAGATGTTGCCCAAACACACAAACATAATGCGGAACGGCTGGTCCTGAGTTTTAGACAAGTTTGGCTGTTTCATTGGACTCTAGAAAGCTTTTTAATTTTTACACTATTTCAAGGGACCCTTTCCTTAATAAAGGCCATCAGCTAAAAAACAAAAAACGGCTACAATTCTCTGTAATTCCCAGAAGTTGCACTGAGCAAATTGAAACCTTTTCAAATTTCAGCTTTGCGGCTTCGCCGGTCAACGAGTCGCAAAAATCAAAATTGCCTAATGAAGACCAAATATCTTTCAACATTGGATCTGGAGACCGCCGCAGAATTGCTGCGTTCCAATGAACTTGTGGCATTCCCGACTGAAACAGTATACGGTCTTGGCGCGGATGCTTTGAATGCCTCCGCCGTAAAAAAGATCTTCGTCGCAAAAGGACGCCCCTCTGACAACCCCCTCATCGTTCACCTCGCTGACATCGACCAAGTTTCCATCGTTGCTCGTGAAGTATCTTCGATCGCAAGACTTTTGATGTTGCGGTTTTGGCCAGGGCCACTCACGATTGTACTTCCCAAACGACCCGAAGTTCCATCGCAAGTAACTGCTAAATTGGATACTGTGGCTGTTCGAATCCCCAAACATTCGGTCGCGGTCGAGCTTATTAGGATGGCTGGTTTC
>JAYTVL010000441.1:0-15197 GCA_043744075.1 Pirellula sp.
GCCCAGCATCGATCCTCGCAAACCAACCGCCGGAGCGGATGTAATGCGAGAGTTGCAACTCATCGCCCCCATCTGCCGCTGGACCAGTGGCCGTTGGGACGAGATGGACAACCTAAAATGGAACGAAATCACTCACACACCGCGTCACATCAACGTACTCACCAACGTGTTGGTTCGTGCATACATCAAAACAAAGCGAGGAACCTAAGTTGGGAAGCTTAACCGGATTTCTCCAAAAACGTTTCGCAGCGGCATGTCCTGCCGGTTGGACCTGCACGCATGAAGTTGATGTTTTAGACGCAGAGTGGCAACGAGTGCTCGGTTACTCGGCTCGCGCCGACGTGTTACTTACTCGTGATGATGGACAGAAGCGACTTTGGATAGAGTTCGAAGTCAGCCGGGCCGATCCGGTCGCCAACCACGCCAAGTTTGCCACATCCCATCTATTCCAGCCGCAAGCACCGACAGACACGTTCGTCGCGATGGTCAGCTCGCACGTCACACGTGGCCGACGCAACTTGGCCGCAAACACGATTCTCCTCATGCGGCGCGTGGGCATGCGAGCATTTCAAACCATGCTGCTGCCAACCATTTCGCCCAGTGACATCAAACGCCTCAATCACCTGTCGATTGCAGAACTCTTGACACAGTCAATCGACACCAATGCTGAAGTTGCTCGGGCGATGCTTGTATCGAGTGCGATTTCCGCGAGCAACGATTACGAACTTCACTATGCAGGCGATCTGTTTGACGTTTTCAGCAACGCTCAACGCTGGAACGAGGAAGTCAGCAACTCTCGGGGGCACGAACTCTGGGGAAAACGTACAATCAAATACTTCGTTTACGATGCCTCGACCAGTCACTTCGCTCCATCCAAATTTTGCGCATACATCAACGCCCGCCCGCAGGAGGGTTCAGGATTTCTCGCGAATTACCAGCTCATGTCGATGCCGCTTTACACATCGCTCGATGAGAGCGAACCCAAGTTCGATGGAAACCTTGCTCAATCGCACCTCCAACGCCAACTCAATATGCGCCTCACAACACCAGACGCATCGCCGCATATTTCTCAAGCCTTTACCACATGGCAAGCAAATCAAATCAACCATGTCCGGGTCCACCCCAGTGGCCCGCTGTTCTTGGTCGCGCCAAGTTGGTTCGTTTAGGCGAGGGGCAGATAAAATCATCCCAACCCGAAGCGTGAGCGAGGGACGGTTTCGCAGGTCCCTCGCTCACGCTTCGGGTTATGATCGGCTTTATTTTCTTGCCGCTCGCCTCAGTGAGGATCGCTTAGGTTGGAATCCTTATCACGCCTTGAGCAACCAAATCTTCGATGATGAGATGAACAGCCGTTTGTAACGTTGTTGGGATTAAATCAGTCTCGTCGAAGTTCGCTTTAGACCGCGCAATCGCTTCTACCACATTTACGTCAGCGATCGGAAGATTGAAGATTTTCGTTTTATTGTAGCTGCCAACAATGTGCCTGATCTGCTCGCCAATCTCCGCACAGGAAAGTCCCTGCTGGGTGGGGAAGTCTGCAAAGTGCAATAGCAACCACAACTCGAAACACGGATTGGATAATGCGACACTGATCCCTTTTTGACGGCACTGCCGCGTAACTTCGACAAGATTCTGAATGTGATTGCTTTCAATCCAGTGATCTGTATCGGCCACGAACCAAAACTGGTCACCGTGGCCAAAATCATGATCCTTCATGAATTCGGTCAGTCGAGCCATCACTTGCTCGGGCGATGAATTGCAATCTTCAGTTTCGAGGATGCGAAACTGAATCTGCGTCGACTTGAACAAGTCAAAATACTGTTTCACCGCGTAACGATCTTCGGATGCGATCACGACCAAAATGGCATCCCGATGAAAGCCGTCGACCCGCTTGAGCGGGCGATGCTTACGCATTGCCCGAACCAGTTCGACACTCGACCAGCTCTCGCAACTTGTCCATACCGCCGACAAATGGTACCGCTCCGAAGCGACCCTGCAAGTAACTCTTTTCGATACGCAAATCCTTGCGCACGCTCATCGAAGTCAGCGAGTACAAATGCGATTGCTGCCGTTCATCCTTTTCGACAAACCAAATCTCGTCACGCCTCAGCAATTCAAGGTCGAGCAAATGCGTTTCATGCGTCGTGACGATCAACTGCTGACACGATCCAGGACATGACTCAACAAAGAACTTGATCAGCGCATGGGCAAGCAGCGGATGCAAACTGCGATCCAGTTCGTCAATCACGAAAACTTGACAGCCAGTATGCAAACGAAACAATGCCGGCAGTAAGTTGAGAAAACGCTGTGTACCGTCAGACTCCTCTTGGAACGGCAGATTGTATTCTTTGTCGCCAACTCGATGCGTCGAAGCTAGGTTTCGACGAATGACCGTTGCCGGATCATTGGGATCAAGTTGCAAGCTCATACCGGCACCGATTGCAATCGGCGTGACTTCGACGTCGTTGATCGACTGCAAACTCTCGATTAAACCTTTGGGCAACTGGTCGGCTTTGATTGCAGTTTGTTCGATCCCGAGACCTCCGATGCCGGTATCAATCGTACCCAAAAACTGGCTGGCAAAATCCTTGAACGACGAGTCTTCCGCAAGATAGTCGATGATCGGTGCGAACGTCGCATCTGGTGAGATTACAACGAGACATTCGGTGAACCACCAAACAACGTTGTGCAGTAACGAACCTCGTTTTTCCGGGTCGAGATCAACAATCTTATTCAGCAATAGTTGATTCGGACGCACGCCGAGAAGCTTCAATGCCTTGAGTGCTTCCGACGACGTGACAGCCTCCTCGCCAAACTTCTTAAAGTCACCGAATTCGATCTTCTTTCCATTGCGACTGAACAAGTCCGACTCGCGCCCGCTGTCTGTCGTTGCCGAAAGCCATTCCGCAGTCACTTCTTCTTTTGTGATGTCGAAGCCGTAAACGAACACACGATCAGCGACCATAAATCGAAATTCGAACGAGGACGGTTTGACAGCGTCTTCGGTGAAGCGAAACTGATTCAGCGCGATCCGTTTCCGAGGCCCTGCGCCTCCGATAATCAGATCGCGAGCGAAGTCGATCGCTTTTACCAGATTCGACTTTCCGGCAGCGTTCGCGCCATAAATCACCGACGCCCGCAGCGCCTGCTCATCCGACGCCGGAATCGGCACGCAATGCGCCTCATGCCCCGTCTGAGCCGAGCTAGCGATCAAACTAAGCGTCTGCTCGTCACCAAAAGAGCGGAAATTTTCAACGGAAAAGTCAATTAACATGGCTATTTTGTATTTTATTCACATCTTTTGACTGAAAGCGTCATTGAAATTGACTGTGATTAAACAATATCGTGAAATCTTCACAGATGCAAGCATAGCTCCGCTTACGGACGTCGTTTTTGTGTAAAAATCACAATAACTGACAATTCTGAAGGAAATACTGACATTCGGCCCAGGTTTGAATCGCGTAAAGGGAGGGTTGATCGGTTTGGAACCTTCGTTTCGAGTGAGATGCCGATTTTTGGCTGGTCGGGCTTGACATTACATCAAACCCAGACGATACTTGACCCAGCGGCGTTCAGGGAGTTCATACTTTCGGGGCAAAGCCTAGATGAGCAATGACTTCGAATTGGTTTGATCTGCAAGCATCCCAACAGAAGAGTCAGGAAAAAATTGCATTCTAGTTCTTGCACACAAATATTCGAATTCAACTCCCGATCTTAACATCGGGAGTTTGTTTTTTTACTGTGTGGAGAACCAAACGTGTTACAGCAAGAATATGTCGTTCGGGCGAAAGTTGCTCTCGCCGAAAACTACCGAGCCAATGACTCCGACGGCAGTATGACAGCCGCATCGGCAGCTTACATTCTAAAAAGAACAATTGGCAGCTTCGAAGACGTAGGTTTCTTCAAATTCAAAGACCTTCTGCAAGCCCTCCAACAAGAGGGTTTTCTTGAAACGGGTGCCAATTCGAAACAAGCGTTTTCGTTTGTTCTGAAAGCCCCAATTCGAACAACTTCCAGTCCAACGTATCAAGCCCAACGCCGACTATGCGCGGATGTTTGGTACGCTTTTGTCAAGGAAGACCCACTCGGGAAACGATTTCTAAATTCCAAAACGGGACAAGTCAGGACGCAATGCGAAAACTCTCCCGGTCACGAATGGATTGAGATCGTTCCAGTTGATCCAGCAAAGGAAAAAGGACTTGCACTTGATTTTCTCAAGCGAAACGAAATCTCGTCAATAGAAGCTCAGGATTCACTGGATGACCCAAAATGGTATGTCGCCTTCGCGGAATTTTTGTCCCAGAACTCGGCACAACTTGTCAATGCGTGGAAACGAGAGCGATCAAAAGCCGTGGTTGCAATCGTTGAAGAGTGGCGGCGAGAGCATAGAGTGGACGAAGCGATTGTCTATGAGCCAACGCTACCCCGCGTCCCGTCTTATCCGCCGCAAAGGCATTCCAGTACTGTGACAGGAAATGGGCGCGATGCGCTTCGTCAATCGCTACTTAACGCGATTGCGAAAATGTCGACAGATGAACTTCTCGCGCGGAAGCATTGTCAGCGAGTGCCGAGTAAAACGCGAATTCCTCCGTACTCAGATTGGATTTCTCGGCGTCCCCATCGGCAGCAATAATCGTGCGTGCTAGGCTAATCAATTCTTGAATCACTTGAGCCGACGTGATCGCGCGGTTGGTGTACTTGGTCAGAATTGCTTCCAGCGATTGACGAAAGGTTCTTGATTGAACGATGTTGACTCGTTCTCGCGTTCGTATCTGATCGGTCAATAGCTTTCTTAGCGTTTCAAGAGCAAGATTCTTTTGTGGTAGCGCAGCAAGCCGTTCAAGGAAATCTTCCGACAGAATACCCAAGTTCTGATTGGGTAGACCAGCCGCTTGAAACAGATCAATCACCCCATCCGAGACAATCGCACCGGAAATAACTTGGCGAACCGCTGCGCGTGAGTCTGGTTGAGGTGGAGGCCCATCGTCGGCCAGTCGCTTTCGAATCGCTGCTCGCACAGACTGAAAGTAGGCCAGATCGTCACGAACTACGGTTGTCTCCGGACGAGGGACAGACAGAGCGAAGGCTCGTGACAGTCCAGCAACCATGTCCATGAAGCGTTGCTTGCCGTCTTGCTCTTGGAAGACAAAGTCAGCCCCAGAACTGACCGCTCGCATTTGTGCCGCTTCGTTGCTACCGATGAAACCTGCGTAGTCCAAGCCATCGAAGAAATGGCAGAGGGCTTCGTGCTCGCGCAGCATCAGCGGCACGGCTTCGTCTTGGAGCTTCTCGACGGCACGGCCACTGCCCCCCGCCTGCGTGTAGGTCTGGACTGCATCGCGCAGTTCGTCGGCGATCCCGAGGAAATCGACGACAATCCCGCCGGGCTTATCACCAAACACTCGGTTCACTCTCGCAATGGCTTGCATTAGGTTGTGCCCAGCGAGCGGCTTGTCCAAGTACATCGTATGAATCGGCGGGCAGTCGAACCCGGTAAGCCACATATCACAAACGATAACAAGTCGCAGATTATCCTCAGGAGATTTGAAACGACGAGCCATTAATTCTCGTCGAGCTTTGGTTCGACCATGAAATTTGATCGGTTCAATCAGTGGCTCAATCCGCTTTTGATAGTCTGCGTTCGATTCGCCATTTCGTTGAGGTGGTAGTCCATCAGTCATTACGACTTTAATAGAGCCCACACTGTCATCGTCGGAATGCCAGTCTGGCCGCAGCGCGATGATTTGCTCGTATAAGTCCATGCAGATTTTGCGGCTCATGCATACGATCATCCCTTTGCCTTCAATCACTTCGCGACGCTTTTCGAAGTGCTCGACAATTTCGCTTGCAACCAGTTTCAAACGATCTTCAGCACCAATCAGCTCTTCGAGTGGAACCGTGATGTCTTGAGTCGATTCCGTTTTGTCATCGCCGGGTTCAAGACCCGCTGATTGAGAAGCTCGCTTGATGAGCGATTCTGCTTCTTGAATTCCCAGGTCATTCGGTAACAGCTTGATCAATCGCATTTCATAGTAGATCGGCACCGTGGCTGAATCATCGATCGCTTGGCGAATGTCGTAAACGTCCGAGTATTCTCCGAATACGGCGATCGTGTTGGCGTCTGCCGTTTCGATCGGAGTGCCCGTGAAGCCGACGAACGTCGCATTGGGAATCGCATCTCGCATCCAGCGAGCACCACCATCCAAGAATCCGTATTGGCTACGGTGCGCCTCGTCAGCAAGTACAACAATATTAGATCGATCGCTAACGGGTTTTCCACGTTCAACAAATTTTTGGATGGTCGAGAATACAACCCCGCCAGAGCCACGATTCAATTTCGCTATTAAATCTTCGCGACTCTCGGCTTGCTCGGGATCCTGTCGCAAAAGTGCTCTGCCACCCGCAAAGGTACCGAACAACTGGCCATCCAAATCGTTTCGGTCGGTAACCACAACGATGGTTGGATTGGCTAACTGCGGATCGCTGACCAAAGAACCAGCCAACATCAACATCGTTAGGCTCTTGCCCGATCCTTGGGTATGCCAAACCACCCCACCGCGACCATCGCCTCCATCCATCAGCCGCAACGCGCTAGCGTCCGGTTTCTGTGAGCCGACGGCGCTAGCCGCGGGTGCATGTCTTAGGGCAGTTTTCACTCGCTCGCGAGCATTTAAAATCGCTCGAAATTGATGATAGGCACCGACCTTTTTGATGATCCTACCTGTTCGCTCGTCTTCTTCAAAAATGATGCAATGCCGCAAGTAATCGGTCAGGCGTGTCGCAGGAAACAAACCCTTGATAAGCACCTCTAGCAAGTGCCTGCCTGGCTGACGATAGTCTTCAATACTTCGCCAAGGAGCAAATCGATCTGCATCGGATGTCAGCGAACCGACGCGTGTAGAGTCGCCATCACTGATTACCATCAAAGCGTTGTAGACAAACAGCCCTGGAATAGTCTGCTTGTAGTCCTTTAGTTGTCGAAACGCTGACCATAAATCCGCTTGCTCGTTTGTTGGGTCTTTGAGTTCGAAGACTGCAATCGGCAACCCATTCAGGAAGACAACTAGGTCAAGTCGTCGATGTTCATTCGCACACTTCACCGTGAACTGATTCACGACCAACAAGTCGTTCGTTTCTGAGTTATTGAAATCGACTAGCCATGCTTTGTCGCCGCGAGTCTCACCGGTCTTAGTTCGGTACTCGACGTCGACACCATCTGTCAACAGTCGATGGAACCAACGGTTGTTTTGAATCAATGTCGGTTCCGGTGGTCGTGTAACAATACGAACAGCTTGTTCGATCGCGTCGCCGGTGAGATGCGGATTGATCTTGCGAAGCGCCGCTCGCAACGATGTCACCAAAACAACCGACTCGAAATCATTCCGCTTCGGTGCCGGCACATCTGGTCCTAGCTCAGGACTGTACGCAAGTTCGTATCCAATGCTACGAAACCAACTGAGCGCCGCGCGTTCGACGACAGCTTCGTTCATCGCGCGGTAATGACCTAATCGCTCTCGAACTTCCAGCGAGTCGCTCACTGGTGAAGACTCGATGTCAGAGCAAACTCCGCTCGGATCGGATGAAAAGCAGGCGACGAACAAGGGCGAAATCCATCCGGCCAGCAAGCATTCATTTGGCATAGCAGCCGATGTTGCCAGGGCGCATCACGGTTGACGCGCAGCACCGAGACATTGATGAACTCTACGTTACACTGTTCGAACAGATGGCAAACATCCGCCGCCAGATAACGGGGAATGTAGCCAATCAAATAGCGGCCAATCGAGTCATCGAGCGGACGTAGCGCAACCGCGTTCGGATCGGCGGGATTAAACCGATCCGGCAACAAGGCCATTCGATCCCCCTCCTTTAACTTGAGAATCGCCTGCTGTGCGGGTTCCGGCATCCAGCGAACTCCATGAACAAAGAATCGATTCAAGTAGCAGCCATTTAGGTCGGGTTGCGGACACGGAAACACTTCGATTGGATCAGTAACACGGCGTCCCTCGGTCACTCCCAACAATGCGATCGGCTCCGGCGGATTCGAAGGATTGAATCCACCCCAGGTTAACCACGCTTCGTACTCTGGACGTGATTTGGTGAGCAACCGATTGGTGAACAATGGAAAAAGATCGTCGGACTCGTAAACACGGTCCAAATCGGGAAACTCGTAGAACGATCTGAAACTAGGAAGCGTTCGTGCACCTTCCAGATAAAGAAATCGCCATCCATCGGCGACGCGATCCAGCCGTGCGATCGGTCCCCGATTGCCGTTGGACCGATCGCCTGATCGTGATGCGACATAAAGTGAGTTGTTCATAAATTGATCGATCTCAAAATTCGTTGGCGGTTCTCCAGCACCAAGGCAATTGAGAACTCACGCGTGATTTGCGACATCCGCTCTGTAGGAACTTCCTCAAACAGTCGGGAAATCGTTTTTTCTTCTATTGTAGACAATCGCTCGCACCAAGTCATCGCCGAACGAGAAACGATTTCCGCGAAGCGAAGAGCTGCATCCAGTGTCAGCATTGGCTTCGCAGACTCCAAATCCTCATAGACCGCGCTCCTCGCTTTCCCAGCAAAGTGGGAGACTTGCCTGCAATTTGTTTAAGCATGTTGCAATTGCATCAATCGAATGCTGGCGAACTTTGTACTTGCGCGACTCGTTGCGCGATTTCGTCTGACCTATTCGCGACGATGTACTTAATTACATCCAGTCCATCAACCTCACTAACAGCAAACCCTAGGAAAAGCCTTGACTTTTGCCGAAAACGAGCCGATACTATGTGCGGAGGCTCGGCTGCGGGAAGGCTCTTTGAAGGCTCTTTGTGGGCGGTCCCAACTGCATTGCCTCTTTTTTTACGCCCCGATTCAAAATCAAGTTCTACCTAGCGTCAATAGATCGGAATTTCCATTTCGATCACGCCGCCAATTCCTTTTCAATTTGCTCGCGATGACTCCATGTGATTCCGTGAATTTCGTAGTTTTCGAGTGCATCTAGTACGCCAGCAGCGATTGCATTTTCTTCATCATTGAGTATCGCATAAGCTTTCGATTCTGCCGATCGTGCGTTTTTTGTGTCGATCCACTTAAACGCAAACGCCTCTGATGTATCTCGTCCTGGACGATTGATCGTTTGTAACACCCGCTCTGGCTGACTTCTCGACTTTGGAATGACGAACTCGAACATGTGATCAAATCCACTCTTCCCAGTGAACTTGATATTGGGCGTATAGCGAATTTCGTTTTTGTCGAGCCATGCAACAACGTCTTCATAGAAAAGACTTCCTACCATGGGCACGGACAGATAAAACAAATCGTTCACTGCCAGCATTGCTTGAATAAGGGAATGCTTCTTGATCCCGAAGTTTTCCGCCGTTGCATGAACCTCCAGACTTCCCTGAACGTTTTTGACGCCGAACCCGTTTAGAGTCATGGTGAGCAAGGCTTGTCGCTTCGTGGTTTCTAGTTTACATCCCGAATGCAATAGATCGCCGATGATATAACCATCGTCAGTCAGGACAAAACCATTGTTTGATCGCTTGGCATACAACTGGAGCATGTCGTTGTGACGATCAAGATAAGGTGTAGTAATCTCGACCCACTGGTCACCAACATCACGAACAACAGTCTTGTCTTTGAGCCATTTCCAATGTGCGTCTAAAAGCACGCCAATCTCATTGATCATTTCAAAAGTCCCTTTCTGAAAATAGGTGGCCTAACGATCGAGCAAAACTGCATGAAGTCGTGAAGCGTTTTCCATTGGTCGCTCAAATCAGTAAAGCGATCTATTGGAGCAGCAACAGCCCACTTATCTGCAAACCCTTCTCGATAAACATGCAAATGAGGGCAAGGAATCTCTTCGCCGTCTGGATTTCGGTGAGGCGGACCGCCGACATCAAGTCGTACTAGGACGATGACTTGTTTTCCACGGTTCTGAAACGTGATCTTCGAAAGGTTGACTCGACCTGCATGAATGTCGAGCACAAACGATTCGCGGCCGTCCTCTGATAGTAAGGGAATAATGGCCGATTGTTGCATCAGTGGAAAGTCACGCTCGGTTTCGTCGGTGCGTACCTTCGGCAATGCAATCAGCATATCTGCGTCGGTCTGAGTTAAATCGAGTTGAGCCATAGTTCCTATTCTACTCCGTTAATGTTCAGCTCGCCGGAAATGAGTTTGGGAAGTAGGGCGTCACGGATCGAAGTCAGTCGAATTGATTCTTGTAGGTTTACCAGCACCAGTTCGAAGTGCGACGCAACTAAGTGATGAAATGCGAGCGTCATTGACTCTGATGGCAACAAGACATTCGTGCTCTGAAACGTTTTAGTCGTTATCGTATCGAAAACCGAACCGTGGGCAGAGTTTACTATCGTCTCGATCGAATGTCGCAGGTGACAGTACCAGAAAAAATGGTCCGCGTTTCTTGACCTCAGCGCGTAGCACGTCTGGTTCATTGCGATGTCGTTGCCAAACATGGTTAAACGACCGGTCGTTGCTCCTCTGGAGACGATGACGATTGAAAAACGCGGAATGATTCTCGTTGAACTGTTATCGAGCCCGTTCTGTGTGATTGTTCGTTCGGTCTCGATTAAGAATGCGTCCGTGCATTGTGACACGTCTTTCGCGCTCGCCCATTTGATGGGACCATTCCAATAGTCATCTACAGCGGTCTTCGGCGTTCCTCCGTTTAACAGTTCTGCACGTTCGAGAATCGATCCGACTTCCCACCCCTCTGGAATCTCGCCCAGTTCGGAGTTGACGAAAGAGGTGGGGAGTTGGGCGAAGACGGGCTGTGGCATACCGAGGAAGCTAGCGTCACCGGCGGCTTTGGCTTTGACCGGCTCAAAGTCGATGAACCACGCCTTGAAAATCGCCCGAGACAGCCCCTCCAGCAAACCGTTCATTCGACGATTCAACTCGATCTTGTCGTCGAGGGCGGAGAGGATCGATGTGATCCGAAGTTGCTCGTCAAATGGGGGAAGAGCGAAAGGAATTGCTCGCATGATACTTGTGTTAAGATTCGGCATCGTGGCACCAACGGCATGTTGCACAATCCATTCGCGCACCTGCGGATGATCTAGATAGAACGAAGCAAAAGCTGGATCCACAACGCCATCGCCGAACCGGACCTTGATACAACCGGTGCCGCACAACCAACCGCGTTGAGCGTCTCGTACTAAAGCTCTTCGTTCGACATCACCTCTCCTGCTATAAATTATGTCACCCGGCAGCACGCGATGTTTGCTTAATCGTTCTGCGTCTTTCTCGGAGATTCGGCAAATATTGTCTTCAATTAATCGATTATCGCCAATATTGACAGGCATAATCGATGGCACACCATTAATTACATAGTCAGACGCATGCAACTGACTACCAAATGGCCCTGTTTGAATGTTACCGTTGCCCCGATCGCAAACGTCGCCGAGGGTTGTTGCCTCCCAATGGTCGGGTATCTCTCCAACAGTTGGATTACCCATTACCAAGCCTCTTCAATTTTGACTCGATCAAAAAACCTGACGCACCAGAGCCGCTTAGTCCCAACGGGACGGAATGATGTAGCCACGGGCGCGAGCCCGTGGACGCGAGGCGCAAGCCCGTGGGACGCAAGATCCCCGATCGTGAAAGCCCCGAAGGGGCGATAGGTCGAGACGCCGCGCGATGGTAAACATTCGCCCGCGTGATCGATCGGCGATGGAATGTTCCTGTCGTCCCTTCGGGACTGGGCCTTTGATGATCGTCTGGCAACCATGGGCTGGCGCTCATGGCTACATCATGCCGCCGCTTCGCGGCTGAATGCGTTGATCGCGTTGCGATTGATATGCGAAACGTCGGCTGCTGCGTTGGTGTGAAGGGAATCATTCGATGATTTCCTGTTCGAAAACGTATCGCAGATCGTACTCGATGCCGTGGCGTTTCAAAATCTCTAAAAACTCTTCGTCAAACGATTTTGCTCGATGATGTTTCTTTTGATTTTCGATGTATCGGCTGACGATGGGTACTTGGGATTCGCTTACCGAAAATGCACCGTATCCCGATTGCCATTGAAACGCACTGGAGACGTCTGATCGTTCGTTGACCCATTTACTGGAATTGGTTTTGATAAGACGCAACATATCGGAGACCGCAATTGTCGGACTCAACTTAGCTAAAAGATGCACATGGTCAGGCATGCCGCCGATTTTCAGCAGGATGCCTTTTTCTTCGCGTATGATGCCACCGATGTATCCGTACATTTCATCTTCCCAGGACGGCGCGATGGTTGGCTTTCGAAACTTCGTGCTGTAAACAATATGAAACAGTAGATTCGTGAACGTGCTCATTTAAGTGGTGCCCTTGTCGATGGTGGTGTTCGTTGAGAAGGCATGAGAAGATGGCGACCGAAACGTATGCTAATATCCGCTTAGTCGATAGTAATTCACAGCGTCAAGACGCTCGATGATTAAGGCTCGATTGCCGATCATTCCACGGGAGATCAACAACTCCGCTTGTTGCTCGTGGGTAAGAGCTGGCTTGGAGTATTTCATGCCAGAACCCCAAGTCTAGAAATAGAAAGACCCGACGAAGTGTGCATATCTTGCGATAGAGGCCCGTCGGGTTTGCTGTGCGAATAGTATCGTCTAATGATACCGCCGGCAATAGAGGGTTCGACGAAGATATTGGATTTAGGTACCGAATGTAGCGGATGGGCACAATCTTCGGATCGATTTGCCGTCCAGCGTGCCTTTTTACTGCCCATAGCCCAACCCCTTGAGATTCGCCCTAATTTGTGCGCCAAGATCATCCGCTTCGGACATGCATTGATACAGATCGGCTGTCATCCGCTGCATCTTGTCTTGGAACGGTTCTCCGTCGTCTTGGATATCGGCGGCTCCTACATAGCGGCCAGGAGTTAACACGTGCCCATGTTTTTGAATCTCATCTAACTTGGCTGCCTTGCAGAAGCCTGGAACATCGGCGTATGTTCCTGCGTTGGATTCTCCTCGCCATGCGTGATAGGTTCCGGCAATGCGACCAATATCGCTGCTATCGGGCAACGGATATATGTCTCGGCCCGATAGGACCCTTAGCGTCCGGGTTTCCATCGTACCAAGTTGACGAGCGTCGATGAACAAAGTCTCGCCTTTTCGGTTGCGGCCCTTCGGTTTAAGCTTCTTGCCAGACTTATCGCGGGTGACGATCCACAAACAAACGGGGATGCCGGTCGTCAGAAACAACTGAGTCGGCATCGCAACGATGCAATCGACCTGGTCGGCTTCGATAATGCTCTTGCGAATCTCGCCTTCACCGCTGGTATTTGAAGAAAGCGAACCGTTGGCCATGACGAAGCCGGCGATGCCACCGCCGCGACCGTTGGGTGGCGCGAGATGATGGATGAAGTGCTGTATCCAAGCGTAGTTGGCGTTTCCGGTCGGAGGCACGCCATACTTCCAACGAACGTCTTCGCGTAACAACTGGCCTGACCAATCCGAAATGTTGAACGGTGGATTGGCAAGGATATAGTCGGCTTTCAAATCGGGATGTAGATCTCGAACAAAGCTGTCGGCCGGTTGTTCGCCGAGGTTCGCTTCGATACCGCGTATGGCCAGGTTCATGTGTGCCAATCGCCACGTCGTTGGATTCGATTCTTGACCAAAGATCGAAATGTCACGACGCGAACCACCGTGGGCTTCTGCGAACCGTTCCGACTGGACAAACATCCCACCCGAACCGCAAGCAGGGTCATAAACGCGACCCTCGTAGGGTTCGATCATTTCGACCAGAGTTCGAACGACACTGCTGGGTGTGAAGAACTCGCCCCCCAATTTGCCTTCGGCCGCAGCGAATTTACCAAGGAAGTATTCATAAACACGACCGAGCACGTCTTTAGCTTTAGCTTGATCGGTTCCGATCGCAATCGAGCCAATCTGGTCGATCAATCCGCCCAAGCGTTCGGGTGCAATGCCTCGTCTGGCAAAGTCACGAGGTAGCTTCCCTTTGAGCTTTGGATTGTCGCGTTCAATCGAGTGCATGGCGTCATCGATCAACGTTCCGATGTTGGATTGTTTGCCTTGGTTTTGAATATTTGCCCAACGTGCATCGGCTGGCACCCAGAACACATTTTCCGCCGTGTATTCATCGCGACTTTCAAGAAGCTTCTCGGCTTGATCGCCTTCGATACCATCGGCTTTCAGTTCGGCTGCCAGTTGTTCGCGTCGAGTGAGGAACGCGTCGGAAATGTATTTGAGGAAGATCAATCCAAGTACGACGTGCTTGTACTCCGCGGCATCGATCGAGCCACGAAGACGGTCGGCAGCTTGCCAAAGCTGTTCCGGGTCGATCGAGAGTTCGTTGACTGGGTCTGTTTTCTTCGCCGAAGCCATAGGTCCTCTGCGGTTCGCTCTGGGTTGTTGCCTAAACACTGCCACAATCGTAAGATACTCAGATGATCTCAACAAGCACCGAGAGAACATAAGCGATGAACAAGTTTGGACAGCGTGTTCGCGAGCTTCGACAGCAGAAGGGCTTGACGCTCCGCGAGTTGGCCCCGCAAGTCGGCGTCGGATATTCGTACCTCAGCAAGGTCGAACGCAGTCGGCTCGATTTTGGCGACTCACCGTCTGAATCGCTCATCCATCGTTTGGCCGAGGCGCATGAGGGAGACGAGGAAGAGCTGTTGCTACTCGCGCATCGCATCCCAAACAAAATCGCTGAACAAATATTTGAACACCTAGAAATTTTTCGTGATTTGGCACGATGCAGCGAGGACCAATTGCAAAAGATCGGCATTGCAACGAAAGACGTGATTGGAAGTGAGTAAGCTAGTTCAGTTGCGAAATTGCGAGTTCAAATGATGATTGGCATCGACCTATTCGCTGATGCTGGCGGCATGAGCTTTGGTGCGAGCCGTGCTGGTATTGACGACCATGGGGCAAAAGCTGTTCAGCAGGCGATCGATTCGTTCACGAGCAATTACAATATTTTGCTTACATCAATGGGACCGAAGCTATCGGCCATTGCTCTGTTTAGTATGCACTAGCACGACGACCACCCGATCGAACGTCAGAGGAACCGAAACATGTCGAGTCGGAAGTTCGCAAGGCACGTTATCAATCGAACGTTGGAAGCGAGACTCGAATTCGTCCTGCGGAATTAGTGTGTCTTGGCCGCGCGGACGATAGCCTGAATCAACACGCCTACAAAACTGATAGGCGAAGACT
>JAYTVL010000442.1:0-4187 GCA_043744075.1 Pirellula sp.
GATGGCTTTGCCATCGGCACCCGTGGAAAGGCGGGGGGAACGGGAAATAACGTCGATTCATCTAGGGTAAAGGTCAAGTACCACCAGCCTAAAGCTGGTGGCATGTTATCCCTATCGGAGTCGTTGTTGAAAACGGAACAAAAGCGACAAAAATCGGCAGCTGGTCTTACGCAAAATCGCCGCATTTCGCGCAGCCCAGGCCAGCTTCGGCAGGCAGTCCGTTACCCGGCGTGAGCCTGGTTACGACCGTATTTTGGCCCCTGCGGTTGTGTTTAGCGAGAAGTGTCAGGATTTGGCGTCGATCATAAGTCGGGCTGAACCGGACGCTAGCGCGTTGCGGCTGATTAGCCGAAGGGCCCACGGTTTGCGGCCCATGTTGTGATCGATGCCCAGAATTCTTACCGAATTATTTGCGGAAATACTTGCATCTATATTTGTTTTCCAATACATTAAGCATAATATAGGGAGGTTTAAGTGACCTTTCAATTTTTTTGTTCTACTTTAGGGAGAGAAAACATGCCGCGATTGTTGGAGAAGAAAAGATCGCTTGCTTTTACGCTAGTCGAGCTGCTAGTCGTCATTGCCATTATCGGAATTCTGGTCGGTTTGCTGCTTCCCGCTGTTCAAGCGGCACGAGAAGCGGCAAGACGCATGCAATGTTCAAATAATTTGAAGCAATTGGGTTTGGCCGCCCACAACTACGAAAGCACGTTCAAGGTGTTTCCGTCGGCCATGAATGGTCCAATCGTTTTTCCTGCGGACTGGGATGGAAGCTGGGAGAGCTCTCGCGGGCATCACAGTGCTTGGTTGCAGATGCTCCCATACATCGAGCAATCAGCGCTTTACAATTCGATTTCGTCTGGACCTAAACAGGGAGGCATGACGCGAGACCGACCTTTTGGTCCTCACTCGCTGCGTCCTTACACCTTTTATCAAGTTCGCATTCCCGGTTTCTTGTGTCCGTCGGATCCGGGCGCACAAACCAACGGATGGAGCAACGACCAGGCGCCGATTAACTACGCAACGAATTTTGGTGACTCCACGCGAGGAACCGACGGCGGTGATAATGGCGAATGGGGAAGTTCCAACCCGCGGGGAATGTTCGGCATCATTTGGAGCGAACCGGGCCTACGCACTGTTAACGGTAGGGCAAAGGCACACGGCTCCGTCTCGGATGGTACCAGCAATACCCTTATGTTTAGTGAAATTACAATTTATGTAGCTGATCAAAAACTTCACGGTGATTACACGATGATGCCTTCGGCTACGTTCCGGGCCTCTCCGATTGCCTGTTTGCGAACCAAGGGACCGAACGGAACTCTTGTGGGACCAGTTCCTCCGTCACACCATCGCCACGGTGAGTCGTGGGCGTCGGGTTTCACTATGAATAGCGGTTTCACTGCGATTCTTCCACCAAACTCTCCATCCTGTGCTAACGCTCAAGGAGAATGGCAAGAAGGCATCTATTCGGCCAACAGTTACCACACCGGTGGTGTGAATGCGGTAAGGGTCGATGGTTCTGTAGGTTTCATTTCCGATAGCATCGACACTGGCAACCTAGCGGCGACAGTGCCGACCTCGGGGCCATCTCCATACGGCGTATGGGGTTCAATTGCAACCTCTTCCGGAGGCGAAGTGGTAAGTAACCCTGAGTAGTTGGCAACATTGTCTCGCAAGTATCTAAATTCAAACGCTGGCAGGTTTTCCTGCCAGCGTTTTTCACTTCGATTGCGACGATAAGCTCACCGTCCTGGACTTTCAGTCTCTTCTGGACTACTTGAGAATGCTAGGACGCTACCCGAAACAAAGACTGGAGGGTTCCCGACATCACGCGGAGCGTGACGGGCACGTACTCATCACGCTCCGCGTGATGGTTCCGAGGGTCGCAAAGCGAGAGTGATTTTCATCGGTTGTCGACTTCCTAAGTCAGTTAACTTTGCATTCTTGTCGATCTTGTTGTCAGCATGGTTGTTCAATGCGTCCGGATGCGAAACAACGAAAAGCCGGGCCACAAATACTAATATGTTAAGGACTGAGCTGTTTCGTTTGCACTGTTCGGGATGTCATGGTGATGGCAGCGGCAACGGACATATCGCTTCCACTTTGGGCGTCCGTCCACGCAACTTAAAACAAACAGAATGGCAAGCTAGCGTTACGGACTCGCACATCCTGCAGGTGATTCGCAGCGGTGGCATCAAACACAAGCTGAGTTACAAAATGCCTGGCTTCGCCGACAAGCTCTCGGATCAACAAATCCAGTCGCTCGTCGAATACATCCGCTCGCTGAGGGACTAACGGCGTTTTCGGTTTCCAAACGCAGTGAGTCTTTGGCGTGAGCAAGAACGTTTTGTCAAATCTACAGTTTAACTAACAGTGTGCATGCTCAACCGTACTAGGGAAAGTGCGCTTTGTAGCTCCTGTCACAATCGAATGGACCCTCTCGGGCTCGCCCTGGAAAATTTTAATGCCATGGGTCGATTTAGGGAAAAGGAATTTGGTGAAATGATCGACATTAAGAGTCAACTTGCGACCGGCGAGGCTTTCGAAAGTATCAAGGGACTCAAGAGATGGGACGTTTCTCACCGGGGTCCGCATCAACAAAAGCGATACAAATATTCGTGCTGGGATTTCCATCGACCAATGCATTGCGAATCGCATCGGACAACATACGCGTTTTCGTTCGCTGGAATTAGCATCCGACCCCAATCGACAAACGACCGGCTGTGATTCAGGCTATTCCTGCGCTTACCAATACAATATCTCGTGGAAATCGGAAAAGAGTCCAGTCGCAACCGAAAACAATCCCAGACTTGTATTCGAACGTTTGTTTGGGGGTGGGCGCACCCGGTGAGCGCAATCGGTATCTCGAACAGCGTCGCTCTGACCAACGAAGCATTCTCGATTTTGTTCTGAATGACGTTCAATCGCTTCAAAAACAATTGCAGACGTCGGATCAGCTCAAGCTCGACGAGTACATCAGCGGCGTGCGTGAATTGGAGAGCCGGATTCAGCGCGCCGAAAACCTAGGTGATGCTCCAGACCCTGCGACCGAGACTCCCATCGGTATTCCGCAGTCGCACGAAGAGTACGTCAATCTCATGTACGAATTGTCGGCCCTAGCCTTTCAAACGGACTCGACTCGCGTCCTCACGCTCATGTTAGGCCACGATGGGGACAACCGCTCGTTTGATTTCATCGATATTTCAATGGGTCACCATGATCTGACCCATCATCAGAATAAAGATGATCGCATCGCCAAGGTAATGGAAATCGACCGCTGGTACGTCAAGCAGTTTTCCAAATTCCTGAAGCGGCTCGATCAAACGATGGACGTCGATGGGAAATCGATCTTGCACAACTCGATGATACTTTTCGGCAGTGGAAATGCCGATGGGAATCGGCACTCCCACACGGATCTACCGATTGTGCTAGCGGGAGGCGGTGGCGGTCAATTGACCACGGGGCGAAATGTGGACCACCAAGGCAAGCCGCTAACGAACTTGTTTTTGGCGATGGCAGAAAAGATGGGTGTCAACGATTTGGATCGTTTCGGTGATTCGACCGGAAAACTATTGGACCTATGAGTTGGTCTGCATCTCCGAGACGGACATCCCAGCGCCTGCGGAGATACGCTGCAACCTGGTACGTTTCCAACTGCCGGTCTTTATAAGTAGCCAAATATTGGTCTGCGAGGCTAGATTTGGCAACTTATATAGTTTATATTTAGCCAAATCATTCCGCTCAGAACTACATTTGGCTAAATATAATGACTGCATCCAAGATCATCGGTCGCGAAGCTGAACAACGGCGGCTTCTGGAGGCGTTCCGATCAAGGGAATCCGAACTGGTCGCATTGTACGGCCGGCGACGCGTCGGCAAGACATTTCTTGTACGAGAACTTTTCCGCGATTCAATTGCTTTCGAGCTAACCGGCCTCCACCAAGAATCGATGAAACGGCAATTAGAGAACTTTGCAAACTCGTTGCGAAGTCATTTTCCCAAAGCCCGCTTTTCGATTCCGTCCTCTTGGTTGGATGCGTTTGAAGGTCTCCGCATTCTGATTTCAGAAGAACCTACAAAACGGAACCTAAAGCGGGTCCTGTTCTTCGATGAGTTTCCATGGCTTGAGACTCGACGCTCAGGCTTTCTTGCAGCGTTCGAACATTTCTGGAATACCTTCGCCAGCC
>JAYTVL010000443.1:0-15101 GCA_043744075.1 Pirellula sp.
GCAGGGACTCGTCGCCTCGTCCACTACTAACAAACCCTAAATCTTAGCTGTCACAATGCACTAGTCCGTTTTCAAGATTTGGTTCTTAGGTAGCGAAACTCGCGTTGAGTTTCGGTTTATCTTGCCGTTTGCCGAAAGTCTTGGCGACTTAAGCCAAGGCAAACCCAATTTTTCGTCTTGCCGACTTATCAGGCTACCGTAAGTTTAATCTATTCGCCGCCCCCGTTCCTTTCTTGAAACGCTTAAAGAAAAAAAATTCGGATACCCAACTCGCGGTGCTGACGCTGGCGACGTGGCTGAATTGGATCGCATATTGAGTAGATACTTGCCTAAACATTGCGTTCGAATTTGCGGCATGCTACTCTGCTTTTTTGGGAACTTAACGAGAATGAGCGGCAATCGCGTAAAAGCTTGTTGTGTAGAGAGATAGAGATGAATTCATGATATATCGATTGGTAGCCATTCCTTTCTTCACGGCTTCGATTTTGCTTATATGCACAAGCATGGCTGGTGCAGTCGATTTTTTGACGGAAGTCCGGCCCGTGCTTGTCCAGTATTGCATCACATGCCACTCCACTGAGAAGCAAAAGGGTGAACTCGATCTCGAACGCTTTACGTCGATGGAGCTCGTGCAGCGACAGCCCAGTGTGTGGCAACATGCGTTGGACCAGTTCCGTGACGGCGAAATGCCTCCGAAGGATAGCCCGCAACCTTTTGCGGAGCAGATGAAAATGCTGACCAGTTGGATGCTTGAAACACTGGATTTGATCTCAATCGCGAATGCTGGTGATCCGGGGCCAGTTGTATTGCGCCGTTTGTCCAACATGGAGTATACGTATACGATTCGAGACCTGTGCGATGTTGAGTCGTTCGATCCAGCCCGAGAGTTTCCGGTCGACGGTGCAGCAGGAGAAGGTTTTACCAATGCTGGCGCAGCGCTAGTCATGTCGCCATCGCTATTAACGAAGTACCTCGACGCGGCCAAGGAGATTGCGAACCACGCCGTGCCAACACCGGATGGGTTGCGATTCTCTCCGGGCACTTCATCTCGCGATTGGACTAACGAATCCTTAGCAAGGATTCGCACTCTTTACGCTTCGTACTCTGGCGGAAACACAGGAACGTCGGTAAATCTGCAAGGAATTAAGTTCGATACGAATGCGGACGGGCGGCTACCGATAGACAAATACCTAGCTGCACTTGCGCAAGCGAGACTTCCGATTGCACAAGGAAAAGGGTCCTTGGCGGACATCGCAACTAAGAATGGTCTTAGTCCAAAGTATCTCGGAATGCTTTGGTCGATGTTGCACGATCAGAAGCCCTCCATTCTGCTCGATTCCCTACGCATGAAGTGGCGCGAGGGTACGCTTGCAGATGCCGACATCGAGCCTTGGCAGAAGTCCTTATGGCGCTTCACTAGCGTCGGGCATCTTGGGAAAGTAGGGGGCCCCAAGGCGTGGATGGAACCGGTGACGCCGCTTGCGGCACAATCGGAAATTCGATTGAAACTGACACCTCCCACCGATGGCAGTGATTTGACACTCTATCTTTCTACGGGCGATGCTGGCGATGGAAACGAACATGATTTCGCGCTCTGGGAAAATGCTCGACTGGTCGCACTGGGCCGCAAGGATCTACCGCTTCGGAATATCCGTGCCGTCTTGCAGCAACTAGCCCAACGCCGAAATGAAGTCGTTGCTACCGCCGAGAGTTGCTTGGCAGCAGCGACGGACGCGGAGCAAGCAACTGAGCGAACGGACGTCACGAAACTCGCCGAGAAACATGGCGTTGATCCTCAAGTTCTTGCCGGTTGGCTTGACTACCTCGGCATCGGTTCTACAGGCGACGTACCGCTTGGTCCACTTTTAGCGAAAAAGATGACGAGCACTCCGGAATACAACTTTATCAAAGGCTGGACCGGAGCTGACGCGCTGAGCGTGATGGCGAATTCGTCCGACACCTCAGTGCGTGTGCCAGGACAGATGAAAGCCAAAAGTGTCGCAGTACACCCATCTCCGTCACTGGCTGCTGTCATTGCATGGCGTAGTCCGGTTGCTGGCGAATTCAGCATTGATGGAAGCATACAACATGCCCATGCCGAATGCGGAAACGGTGTCTCTTGGGCATTGGAGCTACGTCGTGGTAAAACGCGTCAAGTGCTCGGCAGCGGACTTAGCAAAGGCGCAAACGTAGTTGCGATGGGACGAACAGAGCACATAAAAGTTCTGCCAGGTGATGTGGTCGCAGTGGTCATCGGACCACGCGATGGCAACCACAGTTGTGACCTAACCGCAGTTGATCTTACAATTAGCGACAGCAATCGGGAATGGAATCTTGCGAAGGACATTTCGCCGGAAATCCTTGCCGGAAATCCACATGCAGACAGTTTCGGCAATCAAAACGTCTGGCACTTCTTCGGTGAACCAGCAACAGCGAATGTTGCACCGAAAATCCCAGTTGGCTCATCGCTTGCTGCCTGGCGAGCCACTTCGGATGCTGCTCAACGGCAGAAACTTGGCAAACAAGTTCAACAATTGCTACAACAAGACTCATCGACAATCGCAGCGGATTCGCCAGACAAGGTCTTGAACTTGCAAATTCTATCGTTGAACGGACCGTTATTGTCGGCGAGCTTGCATTCCGTGACGTCGAGTGAAGATGATGGATCGTTATCAACCTATGGGCTTGCACTCTCGCAGTTTGGCAAACACCCATTGGGTGGCGATATTGATCCATCGAGTCTGTGCGTTCAGTCACCTTCGGTTATTGAAGTGCGATTACCAGCATCGTTGGTCGATGGGGCCGAGTTCGTTGCGACTTGCCGCTTGGATCAAATTAGCGGTGCCGAAGGTAGTGTCCAGACACAAGTGTTTACGACCAAGCCAGCAGTGCAAGTGGGGTTGCGACCAAGTGATTCGAAATCGACGGTAGCGAATGGTTCTTGGACTTCAAGCAACCCTGCGATTTCGTTTGAAGCACCGATCGTTGTCAATGATGGAACCGCCGTCCGTAAGCGGTTTGAGACTGCATTCGATGACTTTCGACAATTGTTTCCAGCAGCTTTGTGTTACACCAAGATCGTACCAGTAGATGAAGTGGTAACGCTGACTTTGTTTCATCGTGAGGACGAGCCGCTTGTACGACTAATGCTGGATGATGTGCAAGCGGCAGAGCTCAATCGACAATGGGCCGAACTTCATTTCGTTAGTCAGGATGCGATAACTCTCGTGGATGCGTACGAGCAAATCTGGCAATACTCGACGCAAGACGGACCAAATGCGCCTGAAGGTGACAAGCGACTCGCACCATTACGAGAACCGATCATGCAGGGCGCGGAGTCATTCAAACGGAAGTTGTTAGATGCCGAGCCGACTCATGTTCAAGCCGTTCTCAATTTTGCAAAAAGGGCATGGCGCCGCCCTTTGAGCGGCGTAGAGCATTCTGAATTAAAAGCCTTGTATCAAAAACTGCGTAAGCAAGAGTTGCCGCATGACATGGCAGTCCGCATGTTAGTCGCGAGAGTCTTGGTCGCTCCCGCGTTTTTGTATCGAGGCGAAAAAGCCTTGCCAGGAACGATTGCCTCGCCAATAGAGGCTTGGGAACTGGCGACGCGATTGAGTTACTTCCTTTGGTCTTCGGTTCCCGATGACGAGTTAACTGCAGTTGCCGCAACTGGAAAGTTGCTCGACGCTGAAGTACTTGTTGAGCAAACACGACGCATGCTAAGGAGCCCGAAGATTCGCCGGCTGGCCACGGAGTTTGGATGCCAGTGGTTGCAGATACGCGATATTGAAACGCTCGATGAGAAGAGCGAACGTCATTTCCCGACCTTCGCCGCGCTTCGAGGCGATATGCAGGAGGAATCAGTCCGATTCTTTATCGCCTTATTCCAGGAGAACCGCTCCGTCCTGTCTCTCCTGGACTCGGATAGCAGTTTTCTGAACGGTCCTCTCGCGAAGCATTACTGCATCGATTTGGTTGGAGATGATTGGCGGCGAGTGGATGGTTTGCGTGCTAAGGGGCGCGGTGGCATTCTTGGGTTTGCCAGTACATTAGCCAAGCAAAGCGGTGCCTCCCGCACGAGCCCAATCCTGCGAGGCAATTGGCTGAGTGAAGTCGTTCTTGGTGAGAAATTGCCTCGTCCGCCAAAGGATGTGCCGGTGCTGCCCGAGGAGGCTCCAGCTGGACTCACCGAGCGTCAATTGATTGAACGGCATAGCGGTGACGCTAAATGTGCAGGTTGCCATCGTCGCATCGATCCGTTTGGGTTCGCATTGGAAGGCTTCGATGCAATAGGACGCATGCGGACTCAGGATGCAGCGGGACTGCCAATCGATACTCGGACTCGATTGCCAAATGGCGATGCACTTGAAGGCATGGACGGTCTTCGCTCTTACCTTCTTAATTCGCGTCGCGACGATTTCGTTCGCCAGTTTTGCAACAAGCTGCTTGGTTATGCGCTCGGTCGCAGTATTCAACTTTCAGACAAGCCGCTCGTCGAAGCAATGCTCGCTCGGCTCAAGTCCAACGACTACAATGTATTCACCGCCGTCGAGTTAATTGTCCGCAGCCCTCAATTCCGAGAGTTACGTGGGCGAGATTATCTCACCAGTCCTTGAAAGGGATTTTATGCAAAAGCATCACTTTGATCGTCGCCTCTTTTTGCAAGGTCTTGGAGTCAGCATGGCGTTGCCGTGGCTGGAATCCATGAATGTTTGGGGAGATGAAAGGCTAAGCAGCAGTCCATCCAGTGAGGCCCCGGTGCGACTGGCGGTTGTTTTTTCAGGCAATGGTTTTCACTCGAAGGAGTGGTGGGCGAAAGGAGAGGGCAAGACAATGGAGCTAGGTAGGGTTCTTGCCCCATTGTACGACCACCGCGAGAAGCTGCTATTTGTCCAAGGGTTGTACCACGAGGAGGCAAGGAAGGGCAATATCCACAGTTCGCAAACCGGCAATGTTCTCTCCGGTGCACCGATAGCGGCGGGTGGCGATATTCGATCCGGGACGAGCTTTGATCAAGTTTTAGCTCAAACGTATGGTCGATCGACGAAAGTGCCGAGTTTAGTGTTGGGTTGCGAGCGGTCGAATCCGTCGGTGCACAAAAACTATTCGATGCTATACAGTTCGCACATTTCTTGGAGTTCGCCGACGACACCGACGCCGCTGGAGCTTTATCCTGCACTTGCATTTGACCGTTTATTTAAGGATGAAGTTTCGCCGGGTGACAAGAGTGTGCTCGATGCGGTACTAGCAGATGCGCTAGACTTTCGTCGCAACATTAGCGTTAGTGACCAGCGCAAGCTTGACGAGTATCTGGATTCGGTTCGAGATGTAGAGAATCGGATTGAGAGTGCTGGCAAGCGAGGCGAATTACAAGGCTGGCGACCAACACTTGACAAGCCTAATATCGATCGACCTGCGGATGGTATACCGCAGGATATTGCCGAGCACATGCGGTTGATGTGCGATATCCTCGTACTTGGTTTCCAGACGGACACAACTCGCATCACAACGTTGAAGCTCAACAACGACCATAGCGCATTGCGATTTCCGAATTTGCCGAGTTCAGAACAAGCGGGGCATGGTATTGATTACATGATCCATCATTTACTTTCGCACTCCGATGGCGAAGACTGGTTAAAGGTGAACCAGTTTTTCATAGAACAGCTTGCGTACTTAGCTCGGAGACTTGATTCCATTCAAGAAGGTCCGAGAACGTTGTTGGACAATTCGATGTTGCTTCATTGCTCCAGCATGATGGCGGGCGCCAAGCACGACAACGACCAGCTTCCCGTGATTATGCTCGGCGGTGCGGGCGGTCGGATAGCCGGTGGCCGCGTCATCGACTATCAGGGTAAGCCAGATCGACAGTTGTGTCGATTATTCATGTCGATGATGGACAAGATGGAAGTGCACCCGAAAACCTTCGGCGACGCAAAAGAAATGCTTTTGGAAGTATAGCAAACTAATTCAAACTTTTTCGGGGCTGATGATATGTATCGACGCGATTTTGTTGGACTCGCCGCTGGTAGCGCTGCATTGAGTTGGATGGCTCCTCACCTTGCCCTTGGATTTCAAGGAAATGCGAAATTTGACGAGCACAATGTGTCGGAGTTACATTTGGCTCCTTTTCGATTCGATGTCACGCCGCCATTGGGGCATGGCTGTTGTGGGAATTGGATCAAACCGATCGAAGGATACGATGATCCGATGGAGGCCATCGGCTTTGTAATCATGGGTGCCGGCAAACCGATCGTCGTATGCTCGGTTGATTGGACGGGGCTTTTGAATGAAGCTCATGTTGCCTGGAGAACAGCCATGGCTGAAGCGGCAGGGACGACGGCCGATCGCGTGGCTGTGCAAGTTGTTCATCAGCACAATGCTCCGTTAGCGTGCCTTGAAGCGGCAAAAATTGTTGCCGATCAGGGTGTTTTGCCTTCGGTGCTTAATGTCGATTTCTTTAGACGCTGTTTGGACTCAGCTCGGATATCTGTGTCGCAAGCAATTCACCAGGGCGAGAGAGTAACGCACATCGCTAAAGGACAAGCAAAGGTTTTGGAGGTTGCAGCCAATCGTCGAATCATGGGTGATAACGGCAAAGTGCGGGCCAGCCGCGGAAGTGCTTGTGCCGATCCCTCTTTGCGAGCGCTCCCCGAAGGAGTTATTGACCCGTATCTGAAAACAGTAGCCTTCTTTGCGGGTGATCAAAAACTGGCTGCGTGCCACTATTATGCTTGCCATCCGATGAGCTATTATGGGGATGGTCGAGCCAGTTCTGATTTCTGCGGGTTGGCGCGCAAGCGTCGGCAAGGGGATGAACCAGGCTGCACCCACATCTACTTCAACGGCTGCGGAGGCAACATAGGAGCGGGCAAGTACAATGACGGGTCTCGCGCGATGCGTCCGATCCTTGCCAAACGCATTTATGACGGAATTGTCAACGCTGATGTCGATCTAAAGCGAGAACCAATCGAAAAAGTAAGTTGGAAGACTTGTGACTTTTTGCCGCCGATCGACCCTCGATGGGACGAAGCCAAAATCATGGCCCAGATTGAGGACAAGTCACAGAGCCTAGTAAATCGAAGCCGTCCTGCGTATACTGTTTCTTGGATTCGTCGTCATGCAAAGAACATTCCGATTGTACTATCATGCCTCGATATCAATGATGTCTCGATGATGCACCTTCCCGCTGAATGCTTCATCGAGTACCAGCTAAGAGCCCAGCAGATGAATCCTGAGCGATTTCTCGCGACGGCAGCTTACGGCGATGGCGGCCCCTGGTACATCCCGACCCGTCAGGCCTACCCTGAGGTCGGATATGAAGTAAGTGTTGCTTGGAGTGCTGCCGAAGTTGACTATATTCTAACAAGTGGAATTCGGCAATTGCTGCATACCACGGCGTAACCTTTGCGATTTTCTGGTCGCGGCGGAGATGTCCGCGTCGTCGGACTGGTTCAGGAGCGGAGATAGCATATCCATGAATATCTGGTTTATCTCCGATACCCATAATCGTCACGCTGAATTGAAAGTCCCGAAGGACGTCGAGTTAGTCATCCATTGCGGTGATGAATCGGAATCCGGCAATGCATGGATGAACGAGCCGGAAGCTCGAAAATTCTTCGATTGGTATTCTGGTCTTGAGATTCCGACCAAAATCTTTGTGCCTGGGAACCACTCGACTGCAATCGAACAGGGCTTGATTCGCGCCGAGGACTATCCGGAAGTAAAGTTTCTCATTCACCAGCAGACGGAATGGCAAGAATTCAAGATCTTTGGTTCGCCTTACACACCAAGGTTTTTCGACTGGGCATACATGCGTGAACGCTCTGATCTCGACATTGTGTGGGAATCCATTCCGGACGACATCGACATTCTCATTACGCACGGACCGCCTAAAGGGATCCTGGACGTAACTCGCG
Organism: Pirellula sp.; assembly: GCA_043744075.1. GTDB lineage: Bacteria > Planctomycetota > Planctomycetia > Pirellulales > Pirellulaceae > JBKCUI01. The sequence goes on from JAYTVL010000443.1 coordinate 7,920, forward strand.
ATATGGATACGGGCGGTCCAGTGCATGTCGGCTCCAAGTCGCTTCGGCGACACGTCTTAGAAAGGATCAATCCAAAGCTCCATGCATTTGGGCACATCCACGATGAGAAGGCATTTAAGAATTACGGAACAATCACTCGAGGCGGAACACAATTCATCAACTGCAGTTGTTGTGACTTGGCTGGCAGGTTGAAAAACAACGGCTTCATCGTAAATACAGTGGAAGCATTCAAGTGATTGTCTGAGAATTCGAACCTTTACACAATTAGTTAGTTGCGGTCCCCCCAAACAATTACAAACCGAAACAGGGTCCGCCCTGGGTCTGCACTTCTGCGTTTTCGGCGGATGCTCGGTGGATGAATGATGTGAGGAAGCCGGACGGGTGAAATGATGATCGATGGCCTATAGCCTAACGATCTTGGCTTTCCTTGTTTCAGAGTTTGATCTGCTGCTGAAGTTGATCAAGTCGCAATTTCAGATCGTCTATTGGCCATGTTTCCAACGATTCAGTTTCCAGAAGACCAAGGATTTGCTCCAGAATTTGGATTTTTCCAATTTCCCTTCCTTTCTCGATCCCTTTCTCAATCCCTTCTTCGACACCGATGGCGATCAAATCCTTTCCAGTTTGTGTTTCACTGATGTCGGGTAATTTCCCAAGTAGCATTTGTTCAACCTCCGTTTTTCCCATGTCCGTGAATCGCTGAATCAACCAATCTACAAATACGTCTTGCAATTTGCTTTTCAAATGTATGTCAGATTGAAACGTTTCAATCTGATTATAGCAGGGCAAATAGCGAAGCCGTTCGCGGGGCCATTTAGTATGCGCAAATGTGGATTAGGGGCGGGACGTTGCTTCCGCCGGGTAACCCCGATGGAGAGCTTGAATAACGATTTGGCAATGGGGTAGCATTCACATTCACTTCCGCCGGGTTTACCCAGCAAAGCAATCATCCTTCCATCGGGTTCACCGGGCAACGACATAATCCTTCCGTCGGGTTCACCCGGCAACGACATAATCCTTCCGTCGGGTTCACCCGGCGGGGGAGCATCTGGCAGCTACCATCGCTAGAAAAGAATTGGATATATTGTGGTTCTGTATGGTACAGTCAATAGGTGCCAGGCACCTACCGAAGGGCCGTTACTGGTAATGCTTCGAACCGTGCTATCAAGGCTAAGCCGCTCGGCAGTTCGAGCCGTAACGCTTCGAACCGAACTAATCCGGCAACGAGCCAACGGCTTTCCGAGTCGAATGCTTCCAACATCACTTGCAAGGTTCCGCTTCGAATGATGTACCTTGTTCGCAGTGCCTCACTGCGGAACATCATTCTTCGCTTGCATTGGCTCGCACCCGAAGCAGCCATCCTGACGGACGTTTCCAACGTCTCTGGCCAAGGTGTTACGGGCCGAGCTTTGGTCGGAGAACTCGCCTGTTTTGGGCTGAATTGGTGTCGCAGTTTGATTTTGTCTTTACACTCACAATGCGGCCAACACCCCGCACCCCGCAAACCCCGCCTCTTCCCCAAACATCGTAACCCGCCACTACCTCGCCCGTTTTTTTCGATCGCGGTTTCGTCTCTGTTGGATGCTCTTGCAAATCTTCTAAACTCAACGCTCGGATTTGCGTTTGCCCAAGTCACTACCGGTCCTCAGGCTGTGAGATTGTCGTGTTTAGTCGGATTTGCTCTTCCAAAATCGAACTCGATGATCTGTATGCCAAGCTCAAAATCACGCCCTGCCGCCATTGCAAGTCCGTTGGCAATCTCATCAAGCATGGATTCCTTCGCGGATACGATTCTGATCACCCACGGAAAAAAAACATACGTGCAACTTGCGTCTTCTGCTCCAACAGAAATCTTGCCACCGGCTGTGGCCGTACATTCAGCGTTTGGATGGCCAATAAAATCAAGTACTGCTTTCTCTCCGCCGATGCCTTGTGGCAGTTTCTCGAGCAAGCTGTAAGCTCCGGCAATAAAGTCGACGCCTTTCGAAAGCTCAAATGCGGGCAGCGCGAGTCGGCCACCTATCGTCTCTGGAAACGTTTTTCCAAAGCTCAAACCACTATCCGAACTGCGCTGGCCAGTTTGTGCGAGCCGCCTCAGATCGTTTCGGACTGCCCGGCACAACTCACGCTGGCTCATCTGCAAAAGGCATTCGAGAAACACCTCCTCTCGCCCATCGCGGCCTTCGCCGCAACGATGCAAATCTTCTTCATCTGAACTGGGCGTTCGCATCGAGTTGCAAGTGAGTGGCAAGGTTCGCCCCTACGAAAACACCGGAGTGCTCGCGCACTTCCGCTACCAAATGAGTGCTTCGACATCTAAACAGGCAGATTTAGCCCTTTCGACACTCTCTGCAATCAACCTCGCGTCCGAATTGGCATCGTAACCGAGCAACTCAAAAACCGGCAAATGGTCTAACAACACAGCCTGATGATGGACCTGCTTTGGTACCCTTTCTAGATTTCCTCGGTATCGATTTTCTCGATATTCAAACCGTTTTTCCAAAGGAACAGCCCATGAAGAATCCATCGATCTATCTCAAAATGAAAGTCTTAGGGGCGATCGATATCGCACCCGGCAAGACTCGCGACGAGCGTGTCCGCAACGTGGCCGCCATGGTCTTCCTCGACGAGGAAGGAAACCAATACAAGTTCACTTGGCGGACCATTCAGACCTGGCACTACAACTATAAAAACCACGGCATCACCGGGATGCACGGCACCTCTCGTGCTGACAAGGGAAAGACTCGTAAGGTTACCCCTGAAGAAGTGCTCGAAGCCATCAACACCGCGTTACCGCACTTTTACAACAAAGCCAACGGACGTCACGAAAGGCCCAACAAGACAGCTATCTACCGATTCTGCATTGAGAAGGGCTTGCTCCATGCCAACACAATCGCCAGGACGACCTTCTGCCGGATGGTCAGCCTATATGAAATGCTCAAGGAAGATCCAAGCAGCGAAAACAAGCGTCGACTGGCTTTCAGCATGCAGTACGCCAACCAGCTCTGGCAAGCCGACACCATGTTCGGACCGATGGTCGATCGGAAACAGACCAAGCTGATCGCCTTTATCGACGATGCAAGTCGCGTCTTGTGCCATGGCGAGTTCTTCACTTCGGAAAATACCGATTCGATGGTGCGCGCACTGCGAAGTGCGTTCTACAAACGGGGACTCCCCGAGCAATTGCTGGTCGACAATGGGTCTATCTACTGCTCGAAAGAAATCACGCTCATCTGCGCTCGTGTGGGTTGCATCTTGCGTCATACGGCGGTCCGCGATGCGGCTGCCAAGGGGAAGATCGAACGTTTCTTTCGCCGCGTTCGCGATCAGTTCCTGATTCGCAATCTGGATCTATCGTCGATCGGTGAACTGAACAAACAGTTCACGCACTGGGTCGAACAGGATTACAACTCCACCGAGCACTCAACCCTTGGGATGAAGCCGATCGATCGCTTCGGAGTCGATCTGGCTCGCATTCGGTTCCTTTCTCCTTCGCAAAGTACCGACGAGCTGTTCTATGCCCAGGAGACTCGCACGGTCAAGAAGGATAACACGTTTAGCTTCAACGGGAATCGCTACGAAACGCCTGTCGACTTCAAAGGAAAACAGGTCGAACTGCGCTACGAGCGGCATCATCAAGGAGCGGTCATCGTCTACGACAAGGGCCGACGCCTCGGACAAGCAAGACTGCTCAACGCGGTCGCCAACGGCATGGCTCGAAGACAAGAGCCATAAGCAGTAAGCAGTAAGCCATAAGCAGTAAGTATTTACCCTCAAGTCTCATACCTCCAGTCTCAAGGCAAAAAAATGATTCGTTCCTACTTCGGCTTGACCGAAAATCCGTTCGCGCTTCGCGAAATTGACCTGTTACCTCATCAACAAGAAATCCACGACACACTGCGAGTCCACTGCCAACAAGGAGGCTTGTGCCTGATTGTTGGCAGACCCGGCACGGGCAAGAGTGTGATCAAAGAATCACTCAAAAAGCTCCCCGAGAAAGAGCATCTAGTAGCTACGATTGCAAGAACGCTACACACCTATACCAACACGGTAAAGATTCTCTGCGAGGCGTTTCGCATTGAGTTCGAGAGTTCCGCATTCCAATGCGAACGGAAGCTGATCCAAGAGGCTTTCAATCTCAATCGAGGCGGCAAGATGCTGGTGACCATCATCGACGATGCACATCTGATGGAGATGGGGAGCCTCCGCAAACTGCGATTATTGCTAGAGGATTTCCCCAAGAACCACAACCTGATCTTGGTTGGGCAAGTCGAGTTGCTTGCAAGTCTAGACTTGGCCATCAATCAGGATATCAAGAGCCGTGTGACGTACTCAGTCATAACACGGCGATTGAACGACGATGTGATGCGAGGCTTTATCCATCGCGAATTGGATCGTATTGGGTTAGCTCACAGCACGTTCACGACCGGGGCTACCGAATTGATCATCCGCAGTGCTGATGGAGTCCTTCGTCGTTGCCGCAACCTGTGTATTTCAACGATGCTGGAAGCGGTCCGCGCATCAACACGCTCGATCGATATCGACGTGGTCAATCGGGTGTTGTTGCAACCTCATTGGCAGACCCAAGTTGATTTGACAGATTTCTAGTTCCCCTTACTTCCCTTCAGAATTGGAGAAAGATATGATCACACGAGAATTACTGAGAGCGATCCGCAATGACTTACCGATGCGATTGACGATTGTTCGGCTAGGCCGATTTGGTCCGATCGCCAAGCAAAGTGACGGTTACTTCCGCTTTCAGTGCCCACATTGCCAAGAGCTTCGAGCGACGGTGAACCCGAAGAACAACTTGGCTCACTGTTTCAGTTGCAAGAAGAACTTCAACAACATCGACTTGTTGTTAATACAGGGGCATGAATTCACTACGGCAGTAGGTATCTTGGAGAGTTGGTTAATGCAACATCTGCGCGACGTGGGGCGTCCGAAGCCTGCGGAACCTACAAAACCTGCGGAGCCATTGGTTGCTGATTGACCCTATTGGTCCTGAGAAGAACAAGCAAGCAAGTGCGGTCGTTCGATAGAAACGATCGCACTTTTTTTTTGCGCAGAGGGTACGACGGCAATTCGGCCGGAACGCAAGTAGTACGCGATCGATGGATTGGCTTTACCTCAAGTCTCAAGACTCATACCTCAAGACTCATACCTCAAGACTGTTCGTAACTCACACGTTCTCCAGAGTTCTCAACAATTCGGCCAACACCCCAAAAAATGGCCCAAAACCATACAGTCACAATTCGGCCACGAATGCGATCACAATTCGGCCCGTAACACATAATCCTTCCGTCGGGTTCACCCGGCGGGGGAGCATCTGGCAGCTACCATCGCTAGAAAAGAATTGGATATATTGTGGTTCTGAATGGTACAGTCAATAGGTGCCTGGCACCTACCGAAGAAGGGTTGGGCCAGTCGATAGGTGCCAGGCACCTACCGAAGGGCCGAGGCACCTACCGAAGGGCCGTCGTAGTCATAGTTAGTAAACTGGGAACGCGTTTACAACATTGCCCAAATCATCGATGAAAACCTGAAGAAATGTCAATAGGTGCCTGACACCTACCGAAGGGTCTTTTCACGACTAACGGGACGTAGCTCGTTTCGAAACGAGATGCGTCCCCTTTGTTCTGTTTCAAACCGTCTTCTTTTGTCGGTTCAAACAGGTTCCGCCGGACTTAAATCGCTACTACTTCGGTCACGTTCACTGTCCGGCGGTTTCTTTTTCTAATTCGCTCGATTCCTTGAGCAATGCCAGCCCCATCTTCGTAATTTCGTAAAGCGGTTGAGCAGGGTTTGCTCCCTGTCGTGTACAAATTCTTCCACTAGCGACAAGGCTATCTAGTATGTGCATCAATTTACCACCATGCTGCGATCGGGTCTCGGAGAGCGCTCGATCGAGTTGGTACCAACTGAAACAACCATTGTTTCGGTGGACAATTTCAAGAATTCTCAGTTCGAGTTCAGACATTTGAAGCTTCCTTCCTATTTAATAACACTTGGATGATAAAGCACGCCCGGACCCTCAAGGAGTCTATAGTCTTCCAACGTGCCCGTATGCGCGTTGTTCCAAAGGTCGTATGCTGCGTCCCGATTCAATGGTTGCCCGGTTGGTTGTCTCAATCTGCGGTATCTCACAGATTCTCTAAGCTCATGACTGTAGAAGTTTAAATCCGTTTGGGTTGCCTTCATCTTGCCATCCGCAATATCTCGCAACCGCTGAATCATCCCTTGATTCTGAGCATCCGGGCCAAATCGTTTCAAATGTCGCTCAGCATAGTCCACACCACGATTTGTAACCGTGATCCGATCCGTTGTGAGATTACCAATCGGGCCACCCGCATTTGCAGGATCGAAATCTCTTCCACTAATCGGTCCGCGCCCACCCTGTGGTCTAACGGTGGCTCGACGAGAGCTGTAATTGCCGCCTGCCCCTGCCCCTGCGACAACCAAAGCGTGTACTCCGATTTGATTAATGTCATCGGACATTTGACGCATTCTTGCACGATACTCTCGATCGCGACGATCGCTTAACTCTTCTGATGTATATGCACGCATTTCGCCCGGACCGCGGTAGTCGAATGGCAAAGGAGTTGGGTCCGCAAACCGAGTCCTTCTTTCATCTTGCCAAAACTTGGCTCTACCTGCTTTTGCTTCATCCGATTCATAGCCAATCCAAGTACCAAGCCAACCTAATACACCTGAAGCCAATCCACTCGGATCAGTTGCATTCGTAGGGCTATTCCCCACATACCGATACAGGTTTGCATCGCCAGCGGCGAAGCCGATGGGGTCTTGGCTGATCCATTTGCCTAGATTCGGATCGTACCAGCGATTGAGATGGTGCTGCAACCTTGTAACTTCGTCAAACTGCTTACCCGCGTAGCCGAAAATTAGATCCACTGCGCTCGATTGCGATGTGCGCCTACCAAATGCATTGTAACGACGGTGATTCACTACCGTCGTCGCTCCCGTCCCCTCGTTAAGATCGGCGATGTCGCGTATCGAGCCTAAGTGATCCGCTAACGCCCAAAGTGTGTTGCCTCCACTCACAAGTGAATTGACTTCCTCGTCCGCCAACAACTCATCCACCATGTTGGACCATACGAAACGATGAGCAAGATTGATGCCAGGTGACGAATCGTCAAACTGATAAACAGGATTGATGCCTTC
>JAYTVL010000444.1:0-15100 GCA_043744075.1 Pirellula sp.
AGACTCGCGCGTACCGATCGAAATCGTGTTTGATCAGGGGTTTGGTGATCTCTTCGTTACCCGCATCGCAGGCAACATCGCTTCGAGTGAGAATGTCGGTAGTCTGGAGTTCGGTACTTTGGTGCTGGGTGCCAAGGTTCTGTTTGTGTTGGGGCATTCCAATTGTGGAGCTGTCGTGGCAACCATCAAGGCCGATGAAGTGCCCGGACAGATCAGCGGGCTCTTCCAACACATTCGTCCGGCTGCAAAAGAAGCCAAGGGTGATCTCGCCAGAGCGGTGGAGGTCAACGTACGAAATCAAGCAACGACTCTGGCCGAATCCTCTCCTGTGATTGCTCGACTCGTTCGTGAGAAGAAACTGATCATTGCTGGCGGTGTTTATGACCTGACGACAGGCAAGGTCGCTCCCGTCGAACTTCCACAAGTTGAAAGTGGAATGAAATCATGACGCTCTTCCAAATGTTTCAGTCTAATATTTGCTCTCCGATGGTGTTGGCATTTGCCTTCGGGATCGTTTGTCGCTTGATCAAGAGCGAAATGGCGATTCCACGCGATCTTTACACATCGCTCTCCATTTATCTATTGTTTGCTCTGGGGCTTAAAGGTGGCGTGGAGCTTTCCCATAGCCAATGGCAACAACTTCTATTGCCAGCAGTGGTGACGATAGCTCTAGGTGTTATTACGCCCATCAGTTCTTTCCTGTCGCTACGTTACTTGGGACGATTCTCGATTGCCGATGCTGCGGGCATCGCCGCTCACTATGGCTCTGTTTCTGCAGTCACCTTTATTGCAGCTGAGAAGTTCGTGCTTGCGAATTTGGGGGATGGATCCGTCGCCCCGTTTATGCCGACGCTGCTCACTCTCTTGGAAATTCCTGGAATTCAAATCGCTTTAGCCATTGGTGTCCTTGGCTTGGCCAAGTCCAAGCGGGATAAAGAAACCGCTTCTGGAACCCGAGCGGTTGATGCCGCAGGCCCTTCGCTCGGGGCGGTTTGGCATGAATTGCTGACAGCTCGATCCATGGTTTTGCTCGTCGGTGGTATGGTCATAGGCTTCATTATTGGGTACGAAGGCTATGCCTCTGTAAAACCTTTTTTCGACAAAGGAGAATGGATGTTTAAAGGCGCATTGACGTTGTTCCTGCTTGAAATGGGGCTGGTGGCCGGTTCGCGATTGGCCGATCTGAAGCACGCTGGCGCGTTTTTGATCGCTTTCGGAATTGCGGCTCCGATCGCTCATGGTGCGTTGGGTGTCTATTTGGGCTCATTAGCAGGACTGGACGCAGGGAGCTGCACCGTATTGGGGGCCATGGCAGCCAGTGCGAGCTACATCGCCGCACCACCGGCCGTGAGAATGACCTTGCCCGAAGCAAACCCGACCTTTTACTTGACAGCTGCTCTTGCGATTACATTCCCTTTCAATCTACTTGTCGGAATTCCCTTATACTTTCGAATGGCTTCAGCCATGGCTGGACACTGACTCTCCATGAATACCTATACACTGACTTTGTTGACGATTGTGGCTGAGGCACTTCTTAAGGATCGGTTGATCCATGAGGTTCGCCAAGCCGGCGCTAAGGGTCTGACCGTCACGGAAGTTTCTGGCGAAGGCTCTCGCCAGCGACGAGTAAGCGAGCTACTCGGTGACAATATCAAGATCGAAGTCATTGCAAAGCGGGAAACCGCAGACAAGATCTTGACCGTTCTTCAAAAGGATTTTTTCCCTCGCTATGCGGTCGTTGCATTCATGAGCGATGTCCAGGTCGTGCGCGAAGACAAATATACCTGATTCGCAATGGTCGCTTAGCGTTTGCTACCGATCAATGCGATAAGATCGCCCATGGGAGCGATGCGATTCCACTGGATGACGGAACGCAAGCTTGCTCAGGATAGGATATTGGTTCTTTCGGGCCGACTTTCTCGCGCTCGATAAAGCCATCATGTTCAAGGTCCGCGATAATTCTCTGTACCGCCCACGTTTTTTTTAAACTTTTTTGGCTCGACCGCATGGGATATTTGGGCGGAAATTTCCCGTGAAGGCGTTTGACTCTAACATGGGTTCTGCGTCTTGGGTTACAATTTTCACCGTGCAGTAATACTCGTTCATCGAAACTCTCTATATCATAACGAAAGCCTATGACTCAATTCGAAAATCCCTATTCTCCATCGACGACTGTTGCTCCAATTTCATCTCTTGCCGAATCGGGGGAATTAGCGACTCTGTCAGAACGTTTTGCTGGGGCGTTCATCGATGGTCTTATTATCCTGCCAATAGTGTTGCCGCTGGCGTTTGGAGCTGGCCTAGTGATCGGTTCTGCTCTCGGAGACAGCCTGATTACAAACTTGTTAGCCAGTGTTGTTGGAGGACTCATTGGTATGGGTACATTTGCTGCACTCCATGGCTACTTACTTGCCACGCGTGGCCAAACGATTGGCAAAGTTGTCATGAAGACCAAGATCGTAAACGAAGCAGGAAATTTGCTACCCTTCAATGAACTTTTCTTAAAGAGATATGTGATCATCATGGTGATTTCCATGATCCCATTCGTTGGTGGCCTGATTGGTATAGTTAACGCACTTTGCGTTTTCCGGGGCAATCGAAAGTGCTTGCACGACGATTTTGCGGGCACCAAAGTGATCAAAATTGTTGGATGAGGAAAACAAATATACCTGATACGCGATGGGCGCTTAGCGTTTGCTACCGATCAATGCGATAAGATCGCCGATGGAGCGATGCGATTCCACTGGATGACGCAACGCAAGCTTGCTCCGGATACGATATTGGTTCTTTCGGCCGACTTTCTCGCGCTCGATAAAGCCATCATGTTCAAGGTCCGCGATAATTCTCTGTACCGCTCGCTCCGTGATGCCGATTCTTAACGCAACTTCCCGCAAGACCAGGGAAGAGTCTTGTGACAACAGGATCAATACGTGTGCATGATTGGTCAGAAACGTCCAGCGGACTTTTTCTGGTTGTGCGGTCTGTTCGTCGACGGGTTTTTTTTTGGCCGGGCGTGGTGTAGTTGCCAATTTCGATCTCGTCGACTGGGACTTGGGTAAAACCATCTCGAAATGCCTCCTGTCCAAAAAAAACCACCTCTACCTAGGCTTGTATCAACGCCCGACACAACTTACGCAGAGGAAACAGCTGCAGGAACGAATCTCATTATGATATCGAGTAATGTACGACCTTGCAATCGCGACATCGGTGTACGGAATTCGCGTCGGGCGAAGGGGTTTGGCTTTCCCATTTGCCGTTGCGCTCCAGTTCCCCATCTTGAGACAGTTCGCGGCATTGCCTTTGCAAGCAAGCTTCGCGTTGTGATTACGCCACGGGTGGAACTGCGACGGGTGGAACTGGAACCTGAGGAACTTTGCCCCCATCAGCTTTATCGGCATCAGCTTTGTCGGCCGAGTCTTTGTCGGCTGAGCCTTTGTCCGCATCGGCTTTGACTGCACCGGCTTTGTCTGTTGCAGCGTCAGAAGCAGCTGTGTCTGCTGACGAAGTGATGGGCGAGAATGTGACCACTGAGTTCGCTGTGCTGAAGCGCCGCACCATACCGCCGCCGAGTGCTTGATAGGCGTTGACGATGGCAGTCAGTTGCTGCTTTTTGGTTTCGATAGTGACGATTTTAGCATCCTGTAGGTCGCGCTGGGCCAAGAGTACTTCTACGTATTCGGCGCGAGCGTTCTGGAAAAGCTTGGTGGCGGCATCGACTGAAGCCTCAAGCGATACCAGTTGCTGCTTCTTGATCTCAATGCTCTGACCATACTTTTCCACCTTGCTCATGTAGTTCATGACTTCGGTGAAGGCGTTCAAAACAGTACGCTGGTAGTTGTACACCGCCTGAAGTTGCTCGGCATTCGCGGTCATGTAGGCGGCTTTGATCGCGGCCCTATTGATCAACGGAGCTACTACATCACCGAAGGCATTGTAAACTAACGATGCGGGAGTCGAGAACAGAAAACCGGAATTGAAGGCTCGATAGCCAACGCCAGCGCTGATGTTCAGCGAGGGATAGAAGTTGGCTCGTGCGACCTGCACTTCGAGCCCTGCAGCTGCCAGTTCTCGCTCCGCTTGACGGATGTCATTACGGTTTTGAAGCAACTGCGCGGGTACTCCGGCGCTCAGCGAGTGCAAGTTTAGATTGATGAAGTCGACGGTCTGGCGTTCTATGGGCTGAGGGAAGCGACCAGCAAGGAAATTGATTCTGTTTTCGGCCTCGACGATTTCCTGCGCAATGACCAGCTTTTCGCTTTGGTTTTTGCGAACTTCGGCCTGGAAGCGCTGGACTGCTAGCTCGGTGCCGCGACCCGCGTCTTTCTTTGCCTTCGCGAACTCGAGGCTCTTTTCTTGGAGTTCGATGGTTTTGTCCAGCGTCTGAAGCCGTTTGTCGAGCGCCAGAAGGTCGTAGTATTCCTCTGCAATGTCCGCTATTAGACGGGTTATGACGTAGTTCCGCCCATCGTTAGTGCCCAAGTAGCGTAGGGCTGCCGAGCTGCGAGCGTTCCGGAGCTTTTTCCAAATGTCAATTTGCCACGAGACGTTGGTTCCGACTAGGAAATCGGGAAGCGGATCGGGAAACGATTTACCGCTGGCCATGAGGTTGCTCTCGACCGCTCCCTCACGAGTGAATTCGCCAGATTTTTCCGCCCCGGCGCGTGCCCCGAAGAAGACGAAAGGAAAGTAAGCCCCTCGTCTCGCTAAAACCTCGTTATTCGCGATCCTTATGTCCTGAGCCAAGATCTTTAGCTCCTGATTATCGACCAACGCTTGGTCGACCAAGCTAGTAAGCATCGGATCGTTGAAGAACTCGTGCAGCTCGACACAAGCGGAGTTGTCCCAAGTCATCTCGCCATTGAAGGTTTCCGGCAGCGGTTTTCCCTGATCCGGCCGACAAAGCTCAGGTATTCTACATCCCGGATTGCCGACTAGCACGCCTGAAAAAATTGCGATTGCAAGTGCTCGTTTTCTGAATGTTTTTATCGCAACAGTCATTTCAGGTTTCTTTCGTCTATTCCCTGACTTGCAGAACCAGGATTATCCGTTCCGGGTTGCCAACGGCTGGCAGGTGGAGCAATCACATATTATTGGTCTACAACAACAGCTGCAAATATTCCATGAAGGAGTTCCAAGCTATTGCTCTCTTCTTTCAAGTTTCGTCAGACTAGATATGCGAACTTTATGGGTTGTACTGCGAAGTTAGAAGATGCCAGATAGTCCGAATATTCCGGCGAATTCCAGCCACGAGTGCAGGGTGTGTCTATTGCTGGAAGTCGATGCCACGATAGACCTTAATGCTCACCCGCAACTGCTACTGCTTCGTGTTCAAAACGCTCGCTAAGCGGTTGATTAGTTTCATCTTTAAGAAGTTTGCGTCCGTCTGCCATCTTAGCGAACAAGTAATAGAGTCCCGGAATTACCAGGACCCCAATCACGGTGCCCATCAGCATCCCGCCAACTGCGGTTGTACCGATCGTACGGTTTCCGATAGCTCCAGGGCCCGTGGCACGAACCAGCGGAATCATACCCGCGATAAATGCAAAGGACGTCATCAGAATCGGTCGGAAACGCAACTTACCTCCTTCGATAGCGGCGTCGATGAGACTCACTCCCTCATGGCGGCGTTGCACAGCGAATTCCACAATCAAAATCGCGTTCTTGCCCAGAAGGCCGACGAGCATGACCAGACCGATCTGCGCGTAAACGTCGTTCGACAATCCCATGGCCTTTAGGAACAGAAAGGATCCAAAAAGGCCGATCGGCAGCGAGATGATGACGGCCAGTGGCAGGAGAAAGCTTTCATATTGCCCAACCAAAACGAGATAAACGAAGATAACCACGATCAAAAAGATGTAGATCGCAACGTTCCCCTTTTTTGCCTCGTCATATGAGAGACCCTGCCAGTCGATGTCGAAGCCGCGCGGAAGCGTCTCGGCTGCAACTTTTTGAATCGCCGCGATCGCTTGTCCGGTGCTGTAGCCGGCAGCCGGTGCTCCTTGAATTGCGGCAGTCGTATACAGGTTGTAGCGGCTGATTTCATTCAAGCCTTGCTTCTTTTTGATCTTTAGAAATGCAGAGTAGGGCACCATATCCCCCTTATCATTTTTGACGAACATATTCTCTAAATCGTCGGGGAGACGCCGAAACTCCGGCGCCGCCTGGACATAGACCTTGTAGAACTGACCGAAGCGGACAAAGCCCTGCTCCCAAGTACTGCCGACAACAATGGAGAGATGATTCATGGCGTCGGCGATCGATATACCCTTCTGCATGGCGTTGTCATTGTCGATGACCAGCTCGTACTGCGGGTAGTCGCTGGCGAAAAAGGTGAACAGGCCCTTCAACTCATCGCGTTTGGACAACGCGTCCATGAACTTATCCGTCACTTCACCCATCTGCGCATAGTTACCGCTGTTCGTCTTATCCAACAAGTTCAAGGAGAATCCACCGGCTGCACCGAACCCAGGAACCGCAGGCGGCTCGTAAAACTCGAGCTTGACATTGGCAATTTCACTGCCTTTATGCTCGAGCTCCTGAATGATTTCTTTAGACGTCAGCTTGCGTTCAGCCCAGGGCTTCAGGTTGATGAGACACGTTCCAGCGTTGGACCCGCGGCCCTGAGTCAGAATCTCGTAACCGGCAATCGACGAGACCGTCGTGATTTCGTCAAACTCTTTACAGATCGCCTGTAGCTCGTGGGACTTGGCATTGGTGTATTCCAATGTCGAGCCTGGAGGCGTCTGGATGATTCCATAGATAACCCCCTGGTCTTCGAGCGGGATAAAGCCTGACGGAAGCAAACCGTTCACAAGAAAAATACCATAGCCGAAGCCTGCTACGACAAGCATCGTTAGGACTCGTCGCGGTACCAAGAGACGAAGGATGCCTGCGTAATCACCTGTAACTTTCTCGACGCATTGATTGAAGAAGTGCAAAAACATACCCAGCGGCCCACGTTTTTTCTCCTCTCCTGGCTCGCTTCCCGACAGTATTGAACGGAAAGTCAACATGAACAACACGGCCATGACCCCGGAGATAACCATGGTTGTCATTTCCGTTAGAGGAATTTGTTCCGAAACGAGTTCGTGGATAACCTCTATCTTTAGCAGATAGTGGACTCCAAAGCCTGCCCCTAGACCTAGGAGCACGGCCAGCAAACCCCGCAGGAAGTCGGCGTAATGGCCAGCAATCCCTTTGATGCAACGGTTCACAAAACTTAACAGTGCACCCTGTTCTTGGTGCTTCGTGTGGGGCCTGAGAATCATGGCACATAGAACGGGAGTGAGCGTCAGTGCCACCACACCGGAGAGCACGATGGACATGGCCATCGTTAGTCCGAACTGTCGATAGAAGACGCCAACCGGCCCAGTCATGAAAGTCACCGGGACAAACACGGCGGTCATCGTCATCGTGATGGCGATGATCGCGCCACTTATCTCATGCATGACTTCTTGAGTCGCCTGATATGGGCCGAGATGTTTTGTATGCATTTTTTCGTGCACCGCTTCCACCACCACAATCGCGTCGTCCACGACGACCCCGATTGCCAACACCAATGCGAAAAGCGTGATCAGATTGATCGACAAACCGAACATCAGCATGAAAAAGAACGCTCCAATCAGCGAGACGGGTACTGCTAGGACTGGGATAAGCGTACTGCGTAAGTCCCCCAGGAACAGATAGACCACCAGCGAGACCAGAATGAACGCTTCAAGCAAAGTGTGCAGTACCTTCTCAATCGATGCGTCTAGAAAGCTTGAAACGTCGTAACTGATCTCATAGTCCATACCGGGAGGGAACGATGCCTTCTTGATCTCCTCAAGCTTCTCCTTGACTCTCTTAATGACTTCCGTCGCATTGGAGCCCGGGGTTTGCTTGAGCACGATTGCAGCCGCAGGTTTGCCGTCGAGGTCCGAATAAAGGTCGTAGAATGAAGAACCCAATGAAATCTTGGCAATGTCCTTCATCCGCAGGATCTCACCTTCGGGGTTGGCCTTTAAGATGATATTCTCGTATTGCTCCGGTTTGTCGTAGCGCCCCACCCAGGTCAGCACGTACTCGATAGTTTGCGACGTGGTTCCGGTAGCTTGGCCAAGTCGCCCGGGCGAACCAATCATACTCTGTTCAGCCACCGCCTTCATGACTTCCACGGAGGACACTTTGTAGGCACGCATGCGTTCCAGATTCAACTCAATGCGCATGGCATAGGCGCGGTTGCCGAGAATGGTGGGTCTAGCGACGCCCTGGATCCGCTTGATCTCCGGTAGGACGTAGACGTTGGCGTAGTTGTAGAGAAAATTCTGATCGACATTTTTATCCCTACTGTACACGTTCACATACATCAGCATGCTTGACATGTTCTGCATGACGATAATCCCCTCGCGGTCCACGATGGGAGGAAGGTTGTTCTTCACCGCTTGGACCCGGTTGTTGACGTTCATGACCGCCACGTTTGGGTCCGTGCCGGGCTCGAAAACGATCTGAATCGTTGCCTCACCGGCACTGGTGGCGTCGGAGATCATGTAGCGCATGTCCTGAACGCCATTGATGGATTGCTCCAGAATCACAAGCACCGAGTCGATTAAAACATTGGCACTCGCACCTGGAAAAGACACCGAGACCACAACACTCGGGGGCGCTACGTCGGGGAACTGAGAAATCGGCAACGTCACGATTGCCAGTCCACCAAGGAAGAGGATGATCAAAGAGATAACGATGGCCAAAGCAGGCCGATGAAGGATTTTTGCAAACATGAATGAAAGGGTGCCTATTCCGCGTGGTATTTGAGATGGTTGAGCGCCTGTTCTGGCGATTGAAACTCGTATTCCACCTCTTCGCCGTCGCGAACCTGGCGAATCCCCTCTAGAACGATCCTGTCGTTCACTTGAAGCCCATCCTTGATGAGATAGATATCATCCGTTTCGCTCAGAATAGTGATCTCGCGCTGCCGAACCACGCCATGCTCCCTGTGTTGCTCCTCATTTCCGTGGAGTTCTACAGCTTTCTTTCCGTGGTGCGTTTCAACCTCATTCTTTACATCCACATCGTGATGTTCACCGTCAGCCTTATCGACGACGACGAAAGCGTATTTCTTGGCTAGAATCTCGAAGGTCGCGCGCTGTGGAATAACGACGGCATTCTTGACAACGCGACTGAGCAATATGGTGCCGGTCTGACCATGACGCAGAAGTCGATCCGGGTTGGAAAAATCTGCGCGGAAGGCAATGTTCCCAGTCTCGTTGTTGAAATCAGCCTCGATCGCAGCGATCTTACCGATCTGCGGGAACTTTTCCCCGTTGGCCAGCATTAGCTCGACTTTTAAATTGTCCTTATCCAGTCTTGCTTGATATGCGAGGTAACGGGACTCGGGCACGTTGAAATAGACCCACATCACGCTATTGTCGGACAGGGTTGTGAGGATGTCTCCCTCCGAGATCAGGCTTCCTTGCTGATGACGTTGGTGGTCAATGATGCCATCAAAAGGAGCTTTTATGTTGGCGAAGTTTAATTCGGCCTGCGACAGCTTCACTTTAGCCTTGGCCTTTTGCAGTTTGGCCTGTGCTAGTGCTACTTCCGGCTGCGCGACTACCTTTTGTTGAAACAACCTCTCCGTGTTATTGAACTCAATTTGCGCGAGCTGAGCCTCAGCCACCTCGGCGTCCAGCCTTGCTTCGTAAAGTGTTGTAACGACCTTGAACAACGAATCTCCCTGCTTCACTGATTGGCCTTCTTTGACCTGAATCGCCTCGAGATACCCGCTCTCCAAGGCCCGGACCTCGATGTGGCGGTACGAGTGGATCTGGCAAACATATTGCTGCGTGTTCACCACGTCCTTTTTCAAAGGGCTGGTGACCAAGATCTTATGGTGCTCGTGTTCTGCTTGCTCTTTTGGGATGTCACAAGCGGATATAGGAACGAATGCCAGGAGAAGTATAAGCTGTGGGATTGGCGATAATTTCATCGAGCTGTTGTTTGATTGAGTGGTGTGTAGACTAGAGGTGCGAACTGGCTTAGTCAATTAACCAGGATCGACGGTCAAAACCCGTGTCGACGGTCAAAACCCGGGTCGATTGCGTGTTCTCGGAATGCGATCTCTTATTTGGATCTGTCCTCCAGCGATCTCTAAGCAACTGACGGGCCAAAATTGAAAACACCAATCCAGTCCTATGTTGAAAATAGATTTCAGGATAAGCCCGAGTGCGTTAGAACCCGGTTCGTTGACTTGGAACCCGACGCTAACGATTGACCGTTATTCTCGATTACGGGGCAGTTCGATAGCGTTGCACCCACTTTGAGGCAACTGCACAGCGAGCAATCCTTGCAAGTTATGCGTTTGGCACTTGCAACGACGCGAGAAGAATAAAACGGAATTTTTTTTGTTGCATAATCGGATCTACCGGTGGAACGATACAAGCCTGCAAGGACTTGCGTGAGACGTGCAATTGTTTGCACGAATGAAAATGTTGTTAAGGTGAGTTCGGTAGTATGACAGTAAAGGTGGTTCCAATGGGACTGGTTTCAAAGTCGATACTGCCATCGTGTTGACGAACGATTTTGTCGGAAAGTGCTAGTCCCATACCCGTGCCATCGCTGCGGGTTGTGAAATAGGGATCGAAAATCCGGGACTGTATTTCTGACGGGATTCCATTGCCGGTGTCGCTGATGTCGATACGTAATTTCCCTTCCTGGTCGGAGACGCTGAAACGGAGTGTGCCGCCATGGGGCATGGCGGCAACCGCATTGAGAGCTAAATTCAGTAGAACTTGCTCCAACTGAGCCGCATCGGCTTGGATAGTGCCAGTGATTTTTCTTGGTGGTTCGACGATGAGATTGATCTTTTTCTGTTCCGCATCTGGCCTAAGCAGTCGGACGAGTTTCTCGATCATGACCGACACATCAACTGGTGCTCGCCCAATCTCGTGGATGGATGCATAGTTGCGAAAGCCATCCAGTACTCCACTAATTCTTTTGACCTCCGTATTTAGGACATCAAGGATCTCATTGACTTCTTGATCACCAGTCTCTTTATGCAATCGTTCGCAAAGTAGTTGAATATGGAGCGACAGGGCACTTAGCGGATTCTTGATTTCATGCTGCAAACCGGCAGCGAGTGCACCCAATCCCATGAAGCGTTCCATCCGCCGCAATCGCTCTTCCATCAAGACTTTCTCCGATACATCACGGACGTGTATGACCATACCAATTTCCTTTTTGTATCTATTCCGGAGCATCGTACATCCTGCTCGGAGTGCTACGCTGTGACCATTTCGTTGCGTTCGGTAATCACGATCACGGATCGGATGGTGACACTTGCTCATTTCCTGACAGATGGCTGCCAGCAGAGCATGTTCCGGGCCAAGTTGCATGATTGTTTCGAATGAGTTATCGGAACTCAAACCGATTAACTCGAACCCGCGTGGGTTGCTACTGATGATGCGACCAGTCATGTCCGTCGTTATCACGCCAGCGTCCATGCTCGCCAAAATGTCCGCCGACAGCACCTTCACATCCTCCAGGTTTCGCTCGCTGCTAAAGTAGCCGCGAACCACGAACGAAAACGCAACGGCAGCTGCCACGACGTTTAATACAAGCACCAGCGACAAACTTTTCTGAAGCCCCAGTTCGCTCGACAGTTCGTTGGCAACCTGCAAGTCTTTGCCTTCCAAATGATTTATCAAGCGAGTCACAATTGCCTGTTCATTTCGGACATTCATCAAAACCCAGGCCGTTACGACCAAGGCAAACAGGCTTACGAGACCTAGGGCGAACGCGAATTGTTTGAAACGCGGACTATCATTTGTTTCATTCATTCAGTTTCCCTGCAAAAAGTGGTTGCGTTTCAATTTGTGCTCATGAGAGATTGTACCTGCAAAAAGTGGCTCTACGTGCAACAGATTGCATCATCCGACAAATGCAAGGTAAGACGAGGAATGATTTGTCGAGGGAGACGTGATTCTTCTCGGGCTCAATGCAGGCCGTAGCGGCCCATCTTGTAATGTAGCGTTCTAACGCTGATACCGAGCGATTTAGCCGTATTCTCGCGATGTAGATTACAGGCTTCCAACGCCAACTGGATCGTAGCCTTCTCGCACTCATCCATTGCTTCGGACAGAGAGCTTGGCATCTTCATATTCACGCGGGATACCTTTCGCAACTCCGCCGGAAGTTCGCTTTCCTGAATCACATCGCCTGCACAAGTAATCACGAGCCGCTCGACGACATTGCGAAGCTGGCGAACATTTCCTGGCCAAGCGGCGGCAACCAGGATCTGCATCGCTTCCGAGGATGTTCGCTTCGGGCTACGCTTGTGCCGAGTGCAAAAGTGCTCCAGAAAATGTTCGACCAGCAGCGGTATGTCTTCGCGACGACTTCGCAGTGGAGGGAGTTCGATCGGGATTACATTCAAACGATAATTGAGATCTTCGCGAAACGTCCCCTCCTCGATCAAATCCTGCGTGGAACGGTTGGTAGCTGAAACAATCCGAGCATCGGAAAGCAATTGTTCCTCACCGCCAACTCGAGTGTATTCGCCCGTTTCCAAAACGCGCAATAAATCGATTTGGCTTTTAGAAGTCATCTCTGTGACTTCGTCCAAGAATAGAGTGCCGCCGGCGGCTCGTTCAAAGCAACCTGGTTTTTGACGCGTTGCACCGCTAAAGGAACCTTTTTCATGTCCGAACAATTCGCTCTCAAGCAACGCTTCTGGCAGCGCGCCGAGATTGACAGCAATGAATGGCCCGCGGCTACGGTTGCTCATGTCATGCAATGCCCTCGCGATTAACTCCTTTCCCGTTCCGCTTTCGCCATGGATCATTACGGTCGCTTCCGTCGCCGCAACCTGACGGACTTGGAGGAAGACATCCTCCATCGCAGCCCCGCCCGCGATGATGTTGGACATTTCACCGGAGTCTGCGAGTCGATGGCGCAGAGTTAGGTTTTCCTGTTGGAGCTCGTAGTGGTTACGCGCCTTGCGAACTTGCTGGCGAACTAGATTAAGGTCAACGGGCTTGAGTATGAAGTCAAAGGCGCCTGCCCGCATCGATTCAACCGCTGTTTCAACGGTCCCGTGAGCGGTAATGACAATCACTGCCGTTTGCGGGCGAATTTGGAGGATTCGCTTGAGCAACTCAAGCCCCGTCATGTTGCAGTTCAGACGCACATCGACAATGACGAGAGGATGTTTCGCCAACTCGAATTTCACTAGTGCGTCGTCGGCATCGACCGCCGTCTCAATCGTATCTGCCTCCGCCGTGAGACCTTTGGCAAGCCCAGAACGAATGTTCGGTTCGTCGTCAACGATCAGGACGCCAAATTGCTCAGAATGATCCATCAGGGAGAAGTCCTTAACTATCGTAGTGGCCATGTGACGTATTGCAAAAAGCGGAAACTCCGTATGCAGTTCCTGTTCCAAATCCACGAAAGAGTCACTGATTGCGGCGTGCGTAAGCGGGAAACGACGAAAGTTAAGGGAATTATCGATCTTGGAGGTTGGTTACGTTCATTCGTCAATTCTACAGGGAAAAGGTATTCCTGTGCTGCTGTAGTGCAATTGGCTGCATGAGCGGTGCATGGAATTGCAGCCCCGCGAAGTGGTATCAGGTACTATTGCACTCAACACCCTGGAAAAGGTATCTCCGATCACAGTTCGTTCAGGATAGACGTTTTTTTATCGGCATCTGTCGATGTCAGGAGTCTCGCGTGGCAATGAGGTCAGTAATTCAAAGTCCACAACTGATTGGCGCTGGAATCGTAGCTACTCTATTGAGCGTCTATCACATGGCCACGGAAGATGGCCTACTTGGGCTCATCAGAGGTCCAGTAGTAGTCACTGCCAGACCTACTGGTGTACCAACGTCATACCGTAGCGGCGATGTGATGCCGGGGTCAACCAATGAACCGACTATTGGTTATCCGGGCCCCGGAAATGTCCCTTCGAATTCCTTCAGTTCCCAAGGCGACATGCGGGTTTTCTTCTCGCCGCAAGGAGGTTGTACCGAAGCAATCGTAGCAGAGATTAATCAGGCACAACGAGAACTTTTAATACAGGCATACTCATTTACTTCTCAACCCATCGCAGCAGCCTGCGTCGCGGCTCATCAGCGAGGCGTGAATGTGATTGCAATTCTCGACAAAAGCCAAGAAACAGAGCAATACTCAGCGGCTGATTTTCTACTCAATTCAGGCATTCCTACCGTGATCGATGCCAAGCATCAGATCGCACACAACAAAATCATTCTTGTCGATGGCCGAACAGTGATTACCGGTAGCTTCAACTTTACGACGAACGCAGAGAAATCGAATGCGGAGAATCTGTTGATCATTCATGATCGTCCAGACCTCTATGCCGCCTATGAAGCGAATATGCGAATTCACTTTGAACACAGCGAAAAATACGGCGGGCACCATCAGGCATCCAAACCGACAAAGTTCGGAACAACTCGACATTGAGTAATCCTCAAATGGGCGGTCAAGTACAGTATCAAAACCAATCTTGAAATTGTTTCTAAAATTCAGAGGAGCAGCCGTTCGCCACATTGCGGCCTTCATCATGCGATCAATGTCTGCCTCGGTTCCAATCATTCCTACATTCAACGCATCGCCAGGATGACCGTTCCGAGTTGAGGTTATGCGAGGAATTCCGTCGCCGGAGAGTTGCGTCTGAACAGATGGCTTCCAATAATGCCTTAGAAACGCACAAGAAGTCAGCGATACGATCAATATGACCGCGTAACTTAGTCGTCTCAATGTTCCATTCCTTTGACTTTGGGAGGAGTTCGACTTCCATAAAAACTATAGAGCACCGGTAGCAGATTCAGTAGCAGCATTGTTACTGCCATCCCTCCAACGACAACAATGTCGAGTCTAACGCAACGCGACTCTTTTGGCGAAACGAAGTGCTCAAAAGCCACTGAATCAAGAATTATTTTCCGTGGTGGCCTCGAAACTTGTCAGGTTGAGCTGCAACTCAAGCAATCTCGACTGGAATCGTTCCGGAACTAACAAGCTTCTTAAACTCTAGAAAGTCCGATTCCACTTGATCCGCGTATGCAAGTCCAAAGGCTTCCAGAGCAAAGTCGAATTGATCGCCGGTACCCAG
>JAYTVL010000445.1:0-1313 GCA_043744075.1 Pirellula sp.
GAACGGGCAACAATGCCGAAAGCACCGATTCCATGGCCGAAGCGGGTCGTTCGCGTGGGCTATCAATGAGGATGAGTCCACCTCCGCTCACCGAGACAAAGTCTGAAATCCAGGTCTGTTGTTCCCGGTTGAATTCACGAACCGTATCGAGACTGGCTAGGATCAAATCGAATTCGAACAACTTGGCTCTTGATTTCGGAAAAAACTCTTGGGCAAATGCGCTCCGCCCAATCGACACGACAGATTCCCACGCCACATCTCGTTCCAATGCGTTTTTGATGTAACGCATTTCCCAGCCGCCTCGTCGATCGAGTAGGAAGACGCGATTCTTACGCTCGACGCCCCATAGCGAAGAGGCGTAGACATTATTATCGAGACTAACTTCCGTCGCCTCGCACTCAATTGAAAAATCGAGGTCGATCGGCAGCGACGTGAATGCCATCCCGTTTAGCAATCGTTCTTTGGATCGGTCCACTAGCTGCTCGGCTGGAATGTCGAACTCAATACTTCGCGACCCTTGATCGGCTGACTGCAAGAGCTTTGTGAAGACTGTTCTTTCAAGATGTTTGATGTCCACGCGGTAGGGTGTCCCCAACTTTATACGTTCTTTGATCACGACCGTGCCACGAAGTCGATCGGGGCGATAGACCCGCTGAGAATGCTCCACTTGCAGTATTCCAAGATCTTCCGGCTCGGCTTGGCTTCCAACACCGATCGCAAATATTGGGACTTTTTCTATTGCGAAGCGAGTGGCTGCATCGGAGAGACTCATGCCACCATTGCACTGCCCATCGCTGATCAATACGACCGCCGCCAAAGATTCAGCATGCGACTTTACTGCCTTGTGGGCAGCACGATCGTCTCGCTCGGATGTCGAGGAAACGTTTGGACGGATTGCACCAACGAGAAATTCGCCGAGCGGTGATTGGTTGCCATTGGGAACCACAGATTCGGCCTTTGGAAGAGGGCTATTCTCCTGCGAATCCCAAAGTATTGGTTGTTCGGTCGCGTTGCCCGAGGTCACCCATTCAACTCGGTGATGTTTTTTTAACTCATTGAGCCACCCTCCTTGGCCTGATTTTGGTTCTGATTCACCACGTAGAAGCCATTCCAGCGCACGACTCAATCTTGATTGGCTTCCTTTCGCATCGTCGACCGTCGACATGCTTTTGGACACATCGAGCAAAATCCGAATTCGACTCAGTTCGCCTTCGAACCGTTGGTGATAGAGAGTTGGCCCCGATAGCATGAACAAGATCAGGAAGAACGCCATTGCGCGAAGCGTTGGCAGTAGCCAGCGCATCGGATTCCCA
>JAYTVL010000446.1:0-15046 GCA_043744075.1 Pirellula sp.
CATAATTCGGCCCTCGTTGGAGAATGAAGTGTTTTAGTATTCCCAACGAGTGTGCCGAATTTTTTCTTGAAATCAATCCCTACATAGCTTCTCCGCGAACGACCAATGAGCACATTGATGTCCCGTGGCGTCGTGCCTCTGTTGCATAGTCTGATCCGAAATTGTCTGGATCATCGATTCGAATCCGCTCTGATAGAAGGGTATGATTGGCAAGAGGATAGCCATCCAAAACAGCAACAATGGGTTCGCCACTGACTGCTGGTTCAGATTGCAGCCCAGCTACTTGAGACAATTCAGCATCGTTTGGAATTCTCCTCGCTGCCATTTGGCCAACTGGACGAAAGAACATGACTCCATCGTTTTTTACAAGCTCCACATCTGGATTTGCAACGATCGATTCAACCGCATCGCGTGGCAAATCGGCGAGAAGACTGTGGTAGCAAATCTCCTCGATCGTGCAGGCTTGAATAACTTGTCCCTGTAGCTGCGAAATTAACCTCCGTATTGATGTTTCTGCTTTCAGTCGTTTGTCAGCAGTAGCTCGAAACCAAAGTTCTATCTCGACTTGAAGTGAATCGTCCGCAAAATACTGGAGATCCTCAGCCCAACTTTCCAGGATTCCCGTCTCTTCCAAGCGATCCTTACTTCCCCATCGGCGTACATCGTTCAATCGCAAGAAAACATCCTTAAACTTTGCTAGACCATAGTCTGAACCAGCAAATTTCATCTTCGGATTCTTCTTATAGCGATCCCAAAGGCTGAGCATTTCGCTTAGTGCTCGTTGGTTTGTCATCACTAAGTATGCACGCCCGCCCAACAGTTTATCGGACTTCTTCTCGTCGTAAAAATCCGCATCCGGCGCGATGTCCTCTAAATCGTGTTCGCCAAGCCAATCGAGTCCTTCGATTTTCTGTACTGCCTTGAAAAACTCCTCAATCGTTCCGATCGTTTCCAAAACCAAGACCTGTTCTGGGTCGATACCGTCTGGGTCTCTTTGGAGATCCACACTTTTCAAGTCAAAAGATTTTCGAAGAGCGTCGAGTTTGGGTTGGAGTCGATCGCTTTGGCGACCAACACCAGGCAAATGCAAGCTGCCGCCTCCGCCACCACCAGCGCTGCCTCGATCTGCACGTTCGGGAGTTGGGAAAAACAATAGGGGAAGTCTTGTCATTAGCCTTACTCTCCTACTTCCTCAAGCGTTTTAGCTGATCGCGACTTCCAAGACTTTAAGGTTGCATCAACGATTCTCTTCATGTTGGCGTCGGGAAGCGCAAGAACATATTTACGAAAAACTGAAGTACCAAACTCTTCGACTTCCGCGAAATTAAAGCCGCTCAATTTTTTTGCGAGTGCAGCATGAGAGAATCCAAGTGAGTGCCCTATTCGCTTTTCGAACTTCGCAAGCCATTCGACCAAGCGTGCCGCAGTCGGTGTAGGGAGGTTCAAACGAACTTGAAATCGCCTCCAAACGGCTCGATCCAATAACTCCGGATGGTTTGTCGCACCGACAACGACCACATGACTGGGCAATGCATCCAATTGCATAAGCAAAGAGCTTACGACCCGTTTTATCTCTCCGGTTTCATGTGTGTCGCCCCGCTCCTTCCCAAGTGTTTCAAACTCATCAAAGAAAAGTACGCAATTTCTAGTGCTGGCGAATTCTAAAAGCTTCCGAAGCTTAACAGCCGTCTCCCCAAGATAGGCTCCAATAATCCCTTCGTATCGTACATGAAGTAGCGGTACAACCAATGACTCGGCAATTGCTTCAGCAAGTGAAGTCTTGCCGTTCCCAGGTGGCCCAATTAGAAGTATGCGACTTCTCGGCTCAAGGTTGTACGATCGAAGCAAATCGGCTCGATGGTGTTCCGATACAACCTCCCGGACGATTTCGACGACATCGTCTGGTAAGACCAAGTCGTCCATTCTTCGTTGTGGATGAACCTCGGCAACAAATCCGCTAACTTTGGTTTCAATCAAAATCGAACCGTTGACGCGAGATGGTTCATTCGGCGTCTGCTGCAAAAGTTCAACCAGTTTTTCCGCGAGTACCGTGTGTTTCTTTGCTCGTTCCTCGGCAATCAATGCTTCGACAGCCTTGCGAAAGCGCACGCGATCACCAGTCGTGCCATAGGCGACGAGATCGGTGAGTAAGTCTGCGCGTGCCATCAATTATTCCTCAATTCCATATGCGTTTTGTGACTGTTGTTCGTGCCTGATCAATTTGTTTTCTCCGCTCGCGAAAGTAGGTCGCTCAATTTGTAGTTGATCGAGGATATACCCCAACCTGGTTCGCTATCGAACGGTCTGCGAATGTAGAATGGCCCTTCAACAGAATGGTCTTCGCAAACTAACACAATTGCGAGAACAAACTTTTCGCCTTGATTGAACGCGTACAGCATCTCATTTCGCGTAACTGTAACTGTTGCAGCACCTTTGACGCGTCCCTTTACCTCAATATGTCGAGGGTTCGGCTGCTTCTGACCGTCGTGCGGTGGATGCGATGTCAAATCCCAACCACATTTATCTCGTGACACATCTGTGACATAGTATCCCTTGGCTTCCTCTACCTTGCGAACTGCATCCATAGCAATTTGTTCGATGCGGCTTCGAGCAAGCGGATCGCTAGACATGAACGAGCCATCACCATCCTCACCTCGCCGATGTCGCATCAGTCCTGATGGCACAACCAAGGCGCCACCCAATACGATTGGAGTTCCATTCACGACGTGGCGCATGGCTTGTAGCTCTTTGCGCCGATTTTCCAAACGACCTTCCAGGTCTGTAACTGTTCTCCTTGCATTCTCAACATTTAACCTTACGTCCTTACCCGCTACCACATCTTCTTTGAGTTTCAACCAGCGATCGGACCAAAACTCAATCTCTTTGCTTAGTCGTTCGTGAACAGCGGCGAGCGTTTTATCAACGTGTTGAACGCGTCGATCATTGACTTCCTTAAAATGCTGCGGAACGAGAGCCGAAGCTGCTAACGCAACTGCTCGTTGCTCTTGGTCAGCCCGAATCCATGGTGCATTTAAAACATCTGATATTAACTTCCTTTCGTCCTCCTCAATTGCTTCCAAATCAAGATGAGGTGCCCATCCTGCAAACGATGATGACCCGTCAGAATTGACGCGCACAAACTGGAGACGCTTAGAAAGTGCTTGCCCATCACCCGATTTAATCTCATGTGTTATTAAAAACATGAGCCAAGGTTCGATTCCATCATCAGTAGGATCAACTAAAATCGTGCCACGTCTCAAGAGATTCGCGTGTTGCTCAAGCAGCACGTCGCTAACCGAAAGCATCAATGGATGGCCCGGATGCATCAGTACGGCCGGAGTTAGGCCAGGTTTCTCGGTTGGTCGCATTCCCTCTTTCTCAAAACAGACTCGATCGTATCGCTTAAGGACGGGTTCTTGATCGCGCCTATTCCTGCCAGTAATGCGACGATCTCGTTCGCGTATTGAAGTCGGCACATGGGTAATTTCAAATCGACCGAGCTCGCGGGGGTATATGCTTCCGCCAAGTTGTTCGAATGCTTTTAAGAAAAACGACCGAACGAAAAAAGGTTGAAGCTTTCTTGCTTCTGATTTTTCCATCTCTTCCTTTACTGCATATAGCCGCTCAGGGCTCATGGTTTCTTGAGCCAACGCATTGCGATTCAAAAGAGATCGCAAATGGTCATGATCGAGAGCCGCGTCTATTTTCTTCGAAAGCCTTGAGCGGACCTCTGGTTGGTCACCATAACGTATCGCCTGCATCAGCAATTCTTTCAAACTCGTATCTTCGAAGACTTCACCGAGAATATCGAAGACCCTTCCTTGGAGAGCCTCACTTTCGACTTCGAGTTTCTCCAGGAGTCGATGGTAGACATCGCCCTCGCGGGTCTCCTTAGCCACAAGATTCCAGAGATGGCAGACTTCGATCTGTCCGATACGGTGAATTCGACCAAAGCGTTGTTCTAAGCGATTCGGGTTCCATGGCAAATCATAGTTGACCATCAGGTTAGCGTTTTGAAGATTTACGCCTTCGCCAGCAGCATCGGTAGCGACAAGAATTCGAATCTCAGGATCGGATCGAAATAGTGCTTGGATTTTTCGTCGTTCATCCCGATGGGTTCCACCGTGGATAGTTACGATCGCATCATGGTTCCCCAATACTCCGGCGATTCTCTGATGAAGGTAGTTGAGAGTGTCTCTATGCTCCGAGAAAATGATCAACTTTCGTTGTCGTCCGGAGGCATCTCGCATCTCCGGTGCGTTCTGCAAGATCTTTGAAAGCTCATCCCATTTACGGTCCTGGCCCGAGACGACAACTAACTTTGCTTGGTGTTCAAGTCCTTTTAAGATCTCGATTTCAGCTTCTAGCTCATGGATTGACTGAGCGGCAGTCGCATCATCAACGAGCGCTTCTTCGAGATTCTCAAACTCCTCGGCATTCAATTCGTCATCGTCTTCAGGAACATCGTTCAAGATTCCCGATAGTGCCTTTTTGCCTCTAATGCCAAGCTTCTCTTCCCGTAGTCGGGTTTCAAGCCGCTCTTTTCGACGGCGCAAAGATTGGTAGATTGCTTCTGGGCTGGATGCAAGTCGACGCTGAAGGGCCGTTAGTGCGAAACCGACCGAGCCTTTTCGAGAGCCCGTGAGTTCATCAGCTTTCCCCATTTCAGTTTTGACGTAGTCGGTCACTGCTTCGTATAGGGCGGCCTCAATCTCTGAAAGCTTGTAGTTAACGGTATAGGCACAACGCTCTGGGAACAAAGGAGTGCAATCGAATTTGACCAGTTCCTCCTTAACCATCCTGCGCATCAAGTCCGATGTGTCAACCTTGTGAACTCCATCTCGGAATTTGCCGTAAAAACGATCTGAGTCGAGCAACGATAGAAATAGCTGGAAGTCCTCTTCCTTGCCATTGTGCGGCGTTGCAGTCATCAACAACAGGTGCCGCGAACTCTCACCTAGCCTTTCAGCGAACAGGAACCTAGACGTTTTGTTTACCTTGGAGCCGTAATAATGGGCCGAAAGTTTGTGGGCCTCATCAAAAATTGCGAGATCCCATGTGGCTTCGCAGAGCTTATCCTGAAGCGGAATGTTTCTTGACATCTGATCAAGCCGGACGATTATTTGGCTGTGATCATTGAAAGGGTTGCCACTTGGCGAAGCCTCTTCGAGGTTTGGCGAATAGATTCGAAACTCAAGCCCGAACTTCTCAAATAGCTCGTCACGCCATTGCTCAACTAAACTGCCAGGTGCAACGATCACAACGCGTCTGGCATCTGCTCGCATCACTAGTTCGCGAATATAGAGCCCGGCCATGATGGTCTTGCCCGCGCCGGGGTCATCCGCAAGGACAAATCGAAGTGGTTGTCTTGGAAGCATCGATTCGTACACGGCGGTTATCTGATGCGGGAGTGGCTCGACATTCGAGGTATGAACCGCCATCATCGGGTCGAACAAGAATGCAAGATCTATTCGCTTGGCTTCACAGGTTAGCTGGAACGCAGCACCGTCACCGTCAAAGGACCAGGGGCGTTCGACTGTAGCAACACTAAGATTTTCTTCGTCTGCTCGCCCTAGAAGTCGCTCCTTGGTGTGTCCGTCCGGCGTTCGATAGAAGACCTGAATGCTCGCCTCGCCGATTGGCACAACGGCCGCAATAGTTGCGACTACGTTCGGCTCAAGTCCCACGAGGGGTAATCCAGGCTTTAGTTCTTCAAGCTTCATGGGAAAGGACTATTTAATTCCAACTGTTAGATTCATTCGGGCAGTCTTTTTTTCTGGTCGAGCCAATTGTCAATTGTCTCGCGACGAAATCGCCAGTGTTTTCCAACCTTGGTCCCAGGAACCGTCCCTCTCTGAACGAGCTTATACAAGGTTGATTTGGAAATCTTCAAGTATTCGGCTAGCTCGTCCAAGGTCAGGATTGAGTCTTTTGTGGTCTTCATCTGGGGATTTCGGTTCCGGCACGATAATGGGATCGCGTGACACCTCTGGTCAAGGCGGATTGTAGCAGTTGCTAGCAATTGCTGGCTGCGATTTCCCCGTTGGATCAAAGAAATCACTACACTGTGAAGGAGTAGTTTTTGTTCTGTTCACATAGGGATTGGTTCATGGTTGTCAAAAAACCAAATATTTTCCGCGTTGGGCCAGCTCTTTGGGAGGAGTTTGGGATTTTCCCGAGCGCATTAGGGCAACGCGAAGACAATCACCGAGTTAGGCAAGACACGGAGAAGGTTCTCATAAAAGCTGGCACCGGCAATCTTGGCATGCTTTGCGAACACTTCAAAATTGCAGTTCAAGACACTGTCGACAAATCCCGATTCGTTGCCGCACTCCAAGGGGCTTTTCAGAATAACTTGCTTACGCATGCAATCGAATTTCAGAAAAAACGTGCTCGCGAGATAGATCAGGTTTTCCAACGAGTCATTAAGAACAAGCCAGCGTTTTACCAGCGGGTTAGTAGTTTAGCATCCAATCCGAACGAGACATTACGCCCGCTCTCCAAGGTCCTAATCCTTTTGAATGAATCAGAGGCGTACCTAAAGGAAGTCTTTTACCTCGCAAGCTGGCACTCACGTGATACAAGCTATCGATTCCAACAAGAAGTGCACACTCCCAATCGATTTTGTGAGTTGATTATTGAGAAGGTCGACAAGCTCACAGAGATGCTTGTTCAATGTAGCGATCAGGGTGGCGAACTGTTGGGTTACCATGAAATCGCGGGACAAACGATGGTTTTGGTATACCTCCGAAAATACCGCCCAAAAGTATCCAGAGATTATAAAAGCAAACTCAATCTCCACCACTACTGCGGAACGCTAGTACTTGGGTTAACTTTTTCGGATGGTTGTATTCACGTCAAGTCCACAAGCAACGATGTAGCAAGTACAGTTCAACGATTCTTGGAACAAGAGTTGTCGCTAGAGGTAACTCGACTTGAAGACAAAGTAGAAAACGAGTTCAACCCTGCACCTCTGAATGAGTTGATTCGAGGAATCCATCCTGGTTCATCAAAAGCTCGACTCGTCAGCATTGCATTCAAACGAGCGGCAATTGGGGGAGTCCCAATTACAATTCCCTACTCTCCATTTAATGATTCGATATTGAAGACACTTGAAGCGCTAAGCGGCAGTTCAATCGTTGCGCTTGCAAGTCCTGTGAACATCGCGGCAATGGAGGTGGAATACAATCAGCAGATAATAAAAATCGAGACACAGCTAACAAGTGGAGGTGCATTAAGGTTTCACTATCAAAACATTGGAATAACCGATTCCGATCAACGAAGCTTCGAACACGAATTCCTAACCACATGGGGAGTCCCGCTCAATCGTTTGCTAAATCCAGATCGTTGGCAACTCGGTTCTGTTGGAATTATTGCAAGCATCTTGAAGGCTAAAACCGTTGAAGACATCGAGGACTATCAGAAGATAGCATACGAGCATTTAAAAGACATTGGAATCGTCGAAGAAAACGAAGTCTCGATTTGGCGTTGCGTAAACTTCCACTGCGCATCTCCTCCAATTCGAGAATTCGATGATCATCCATGCAATAGCTGTGGTGCAGCAATGCGAAAGCATACGATCCACGAAGTTAAGTCTAGCACGAAGGCAATGGAAGGTTGGGTTAGGTCATTCCTGAAAACCCAGCTGCAATGGCAACTTCAGTCAAAGCAAGCCTCGTTTGAAGCGAGACAATTTTACCCACTCGTAGGCGACGAGCATGTTGGACAGAGGCTTGCCGCATTCTTTCAGCACTCGCTTTCAAATGAGACACTTGCGTCCTTCGATCGATCTGGGCTTCCTGTGGTCCGATTTAGTGAAAATGTTCTCGACCCACCAATTCGCACGGAACGCGATGATTCTGTTGCAATTTCAGTTCCCCATCTGCTTGCTACGACACTAGATGATACGACGCTTCCAGAGATCGTTGCAGCAACCAAAAATAATCTAATCGGTATGGCAGCGAGCTACGATTCACGAATGAGTAGGGCTGCAAGAATTTCCGCGGACCGACTAGAGCAATCTCCAGTTGATCAAGATGGCGATAGATATGAAGTCGACGTCTTCAACGTAATGCAATGGCTCTTCTGGTACTCAAGTCGATTAGGTCGTAAAGGAACACGTGAGCCAGATGGATTTGTATCGTTTCAAGTTCCAGATAGAGACGATCGAGCACTAACCACGTGGAATGTCGGATACGACGCCAAATTTTCGAAGCTTCCTGCTGGGTATTCTTTCGGTTCGGAAGAGCAGCGACAAGCATTTGAATACATCTCAAAGTACTTTCGTGCGAACAGGAGCGGAAAGAGCTCCAAACTCCGAATTCGAGGGCACGTTATCATTTCCAACAACATAACGTCGGAAAAAATCTATGCCTTCGTTAATTACCTAAAACAAGAAGGGTTGATAGTTGCCGGGAAGCAAAGTCCAATAGTTGCCTTAATTCGGGATGAGTTTTTGCTAAAGCTCTATCGATCACTGTCTGGTCGTCAGGACATTTTTCGAAAAAAGCGTCTTCATGTTCACTCGTTAATGGTTGAGGCTCTCCAACAAGTCGTACCCCATGGGTTTGTGGAGTTCGGATCCAGTGCTGCCGACTTTATCCTCGCGGAGATTGAAAATCGCGAACCGATTGAAGATGGCCTAGGTATTGACGAATTTGATTCGTCTTTCGGATTTGAATTTCCGGCTAACATTTTCACACCCCAAATCGACCTGAGTAAATTTCAATCAGCATCTGCCAATGCTACAGCCGATTGAATCGCAACCAAAGGCTTTTGTTGTTCGATTTGGCTATTTTGACGTTGCTTAAGATCCTACTGCCTTTTGTGTAGGGATTCGCTCCATGGCAAAATCTGCTGTTTGGCTTTTTTCAAATGGAGGATGTATGGCCGATGAAATGATAATGAAAGGAAAAAACAAGGAACAAGATAGCGAGACGGCAGAGCCTGTGATCGTTATTCGAAAAGGCGCTATTGCTGCCAGTGTTTGGAGGCGACAGAGTCCAAGCGGATATGCTTATCACGACTTTTCACTCAGCCGATCATGGAAATCGATGAGCACTGAAAAACAGGGGTATTCGCGCAACTTTTTCGAAGCAAACGATGTTGAGCTTGTCGAAGTCATCCAGAAGGCTTCTGCTTGGATAACTGAAAACCGAATCGACGATTCAGTTGTTGAGAAAGTGGCAGCTTAGTAACGTGTGGGCTCGGCCAAAGCGACGACAGTCGTTTGGTCGGGCTTTTTTCTGATTGCGTAAGTATGTCCAACTATCCAACAACGCTGACAGCGCCTTCCCCTCCCCAGAAACGGTTCGCTGACTTGCCGCAACAACCGTTTGGGATCAAACGAAAACAATTCAAAAGGCCCGAGCGCCCACTGATTTGCCAACACGTAAAAAGGCGCATGACGTGAGACTTGCTAAAATCAAATCTCATGGGAGTAAAAGATTACGGGGAATAGTCGAGATCATGCCAATCAAACCACACGATGTTTTTCGTCAAGACCTTCAGAAGAGTTCCTCGTTGGCGGCACTACCGATTCAATTAGAACCAGAGTTCCACCTTGCAACCTCGACTTCGGGATTTCGCGACGGGATCGAGGGGGACACTTCGGTTATTCACGCGATGGCGAGCAAGATCGCGGATGATTGGGAGGAGAACTTCAAATCCACCATGAGATTTGTCGCTGGAGTTAGACACAAGCAATTCGATGCCACCCTTGTTAGTGAAGATCCCTCTTGGAAGAAACACTTCGCACAGATTGAAAAGACGGTTTGTAATTTTTTACGGGACGACAAAAAAGTTACGACTGCAATTCTTGTAGGACACACGGCGAGCTGGTCAGCTAGCGCAATTTGGAAAATCCGCCTTGGAGCATCGGTTATTGAATGCTCCAGTAGTTCTAAAGTAGCGGAGAAAAAGAGACAGGGATTTCTCTGTTACTCACAGAAGCGTAGTCCATTGGTCGGTCCTTGTACCGCCTTTATCCCTGATGAATTGTTATGGGATGATCACAAAGAGACATTCGACTGTTTCTTAAGCTCCACAAAGGAAAGTGAGACGCATCAATCGAAATTATCCAGACCATCAGTCGCATTCAATCAAAGATTCACGCCATGTTTCATTGATTGCGATGGAACGCAGATTGCTGACTCACTTAGCTTACGAAGTCGATCCTTGTTGCAGGAATCCGACTCGAAGCGATTTGTTTTGGGCCCCTTCGATGCCAGAAATTCTACGCAGCCAAGCGATAAGTCTGAACGGGTGTTTCAAGCAAATGCGATACAAGACATTATCGCAGTAAAAATTGGTCGATTCAAATCGTCTGACGCTTCCAATGCTGAAATTACGCCCTCGGTTGAGTTTCTGACGTTGGCGTTCCACCCTGAGACTTTTCATTTAGTCTATTTAGCATCAGCCAGACATTCCGTTTACGATTTCAACTCGATTCCGTTCGAAGAAGGGAGTTACATCGGCAAATGGCTCGCGCAAAAACAGTAGCGTCGTCTAGTCCCGCGACTGAATCCCTGATCGATTTACTGAATGGAACGAAATACTTTCCGTTAATCGTCACATGCGATCGATCCGGAATTCGATTGCTTGATACCGAACTTTCAGCACCACCTGAATACCAGCAAGGGTTTCTTGCGGATCGGCACTATGCACCTAGTTCCATCTTGAGCAAGGTCGCCAGAGGCCTCTCCAAATCCAATCGGCTTGTCTTGATTCTAAGCTCGCGAAACTTTGACGCTGTGGGACTCCACCGACTTCTCGATACTCTTCCAAATTTTGGTGGTATCAATGGAACGTATTCCAATAAGACTGCATGTCTTGTAACTGAAGGCTGGCTTAGTCTCGTTGGGAAAGCAGAAGCGAGGAAGCTTTCGAGCGGCAATTTTTCCGCCGCCAGAATTTGCGATGATCAGACGTTAACGGAGTTACAGATACAGAATTCTCTCGATTCAGTTGCAAAATTATGCAATTGTTTCGACGAAATGACAAATCGACAAAATCAACCAGTATCAAAAACTGTCGAAGAAGATGATCTAAGGAGCCTTCAAACACCAGCAATCGCACAAATTCTAGTGACTCGACAGACGCAGGCTGACCAGTTCGAAAAGATACTCGCAGCACTTGCGACAAGTGATTCGAATGCGGTAACCAGTAAATTGCTGAGTATTGCGGACGTGCTCATTTCGTCAGGTATGGTTCTTTGCACCCAAGACATGCGCACGCAGTACTGCCTTGTCAAAAAGCCTGGACGCATTTTGTTCGAGAGATTGAAAGACGGTAAACAAGTCAGACCAATTATTTCGCTCCTAGCATCTCTTCGGGTCGTACCTGTCGAAACTTTAAAAAATCAACGGATCGTGAATCTGTTGGCAAGCCATGCAATTCAACTTGAGCCTGACGAGTTCGTTCGACAACTTGAGCCTAAGGAGTTCTTTTCATACTTTGACCGGGTGATGATGCATGTCCCGAGGAAGTCACTCAAATCTCAGGTTCAATTGTGGTTAGATCGGGTCACCGAATGGAACCCTGATTTTGGAAGCGATATCGAAGCGAAACGCGAATTTGCAAATGGCCTGAATTCTCGAATATTCGCGAAGGGTTGGCGATTTCAGTGTTGGCGAAAGGATTGCGCAGAGCCCGCAACGCTATGCCTGTATAAGCAAGGCGGCTCGGAACATGGCACGTTCTCAACGGTACATCAATTGAATGGCCGTGCTCGGTCACACAAAACGTCAGTGACACTTCTGCCACTTCATATTTTGATCAAGTAACGCATAAAAGATAGTTTAAGTTGGCATTCCAATCTAGGAATCAGCTACCCCACCCCTGTTTACTCCTCCAACCGAAGTCTAGAAAGCACAAAATGTTTGACTACAAGGACAGCCCTTACTTACAATGAATAGATCGACGGTTCGTTCCTAGGTACTGACACGGAGAATACCGAAATGCAAATGTTTATTGGTGCGGAAGAGGCCGCGCCTGGCAATGTGGATGAGTTGCCGGGAGTGAACTTGGAGCCAGTCATTTGGGAGGTCGCTTTATCTCATAAGCAGCGCCACCTATTTGGACTCCTGACACACGAGAATGTTTATGTTCGACACGGTGGTCGTCAGTGCATTCTCAAATTAATTGCCGAATCGCATGTTTGCGCTATTACGCGGCAGTCGGCAGCAGCTGAGCTGAAGAAGTTAGCTCTGAATCGAGATGAATATTAGGTTTGTCTTGAGGTCGCAGTTGGTGGTGCCCGCGAGTATGATTCGGGCACCACTACACTGCTTCAAGCTCAATTTTGTCGGTAATAGCTACTTCCTCGAACGGCTTTACAATCGCCCGCTTGTACCTCAATACGGTTGGAGGGATCTTCTCGAATCCCGCTTGTTGCCGATGCTTATTGATTAGCCGCAGAAGAACGAGCTGCTGTCGGCGTATCGGTGCGTATGGTTCGTACGGCAGACAGAATAGTTCCTTTGAAAGGGACTGCGCAGAGCGATGACAAGCTCGCTCCTCAAAGTAACCACGCAAGTTCTGAAACTCCCCGCGTTGAATCTGAACGCGGCATCGCATCTTTCCATCAATGGTCGGTTGGTCCTCCCCTACTTCCTTTTTCAAGTAGCCCCCTTTCTTTGCAGATAGGGAATAGCCGCCAATCTTGATTGGGATCTTTCGAGCGTCTCGAATGTTGTTGGCTTCCTCGACGTGAAACGGGTGCAACCCATGCGTTGCAAGGATTATCCAAATGCGGCCCAGTCGAATGTAATGCAGGTTGGCTAGCCCTTGTAACTTTCGTCTCGCACGCTGTTGGCGGGAGATTGCAATCCCGTAGCGATTAATAAGCTTAGCGTCAACTGCATACGGATCTTTGGAGTCTGGCACTACGCCGGTAACATACAGCCAGTAGCCATGCGGCAGGATGTTGCAAGAGAGTTGTTGAACGAAGCCAGTGAGACTTGTTGCGAGGTATCGGTACTGCATGATACTTCCTAGTTAGAGCGGGACCAGTCTTGATAAAAGGGAGAGACAAGCCAAAACCGGCTTGTCTCTCGCAATGAAAAAATCCTTCTGGCGAAAGCGATCAGGTTCGACTATCAGTGAAGTGCAAAGTTGCCCTCACCGAGTCGATCGAACCAATGCACCCGCAAACCCGTTGTTGAGCGTTACTCAATAACTCCCTGCGAACGAATCGCGAACCTTCATGATGATTTGTCCCATTTGGCGGCGTCGTAACTACATTCCTAGTTAGCCGCCGCCAATTCCATGGGCGTCATCATAAGTGAACCTACGGTGAAAACCGCCGAGTTTTAGAAACACAGCTAGCGTCCACCATCAATTCGCTGCCATTGGAAGGGGCATATCCCTATGCCACTTCGAATGACCGCATCGCTTCCAACCAAGGATTCATGGCAACCGCCATGGTGACTGCCCAAACAAAGGACAGCCACCATGCACAGTTTGCCTACTTAACCGTTGACTACAGCAGTCATCCCTTTCGTCGTTGCATTCATCCCGTGGAACCACCCACGGCAAGCAAACGGTACTGGACTGCCTTGCCCAGTTGTCCGTCACAACCCAAATCGCACTCCCGTGCAAAACTGATCGTGCTATCTACTTAGGACACACTCCCCCACTACGGCAGTTCAATCACTTGATGGATGTTACATCAAGCACCGAGGACCAACCCGGTCGCCATAGAGGTTCCTGCATTAGCCATGCTCTTCACAGCAAGAGTCTCGTGGTTGATTGGGTGTTACCCCAAGGTCCATGTGATGTATGTGCGCCCGTCAGGACGCCATAGTTTCCGCCCGAATGTGAATTCACTTCCGGACGATTTCTGAGGCCAGAACGTAGAAGCTGCTCTCGTATCCGCCATCACACAGATTGTCACCGCTACCAAAGGTTCTATCGAACCCTGCAAGGTAGCATTCTTGGCATCGACTCTCTTGCCACTTACCGGTAAGCCCTTGTTGTCGGGCCTTTCATGGTTGAGCTCTTCACGTTCGATGGATTTGCCATCGATACTCGGACACATCACTGTCCGAAAGGTGCTGTCGCCAGCAAACCTTGCTCCCCACACCGGCGCATGTTGAACGATCCACTCGGGACACGAACCCCATGGGTGGATTAGTAACGATTGAAAACAATCGCAACGCACCAACTTTGAAAACATGACGGCCAGTTCGATTGTAAATATCGAATTGGTCTGTCTGCATCGCCCACCTTCAAATCGATGGAACTAAGACATCGCTTAGATCCACCATAGAACCTATCGGATAGAACAAAGAGATTGCTCGTCTGGCATACAAAGCCAGCCGTATTACTTCTTTGAGCCTCCGTCGAGCTGGACAAACACCTCTCGGCGTATCCAGCTCTACTGCAACATGGTGCGACTGTTGGTTAAACAGCCCCCTTAGCCGACTGGTTAGGTCGGTTTACCGGGTACCATGTGTCAACGGAAATATTGTCAAAGCGTTTAACGAACACTGACAGTTGCGAGGTATCCGAACCTCGTGAGAGGGGAAGGTACCGAAGATTTGGCCGCTACTCAAATCCTTTGATTGATCGTTTCGCTGGGATAATTGAGTTGCTTTGCCTCAATTTGCAGTATACACTTTGTGATACCTAACCTTCGGAGTAAGAATGCCATGCAAAAACTTCTAATCAAACACGGAAATAGCCTCGCGCTAGTCATCGATAAGCCGATTCTGGATATGCTTCAGATTTCGGCAGACACTCCACTTGA
This sequence comes from Pirellula sp., assembly GCA_043744075.1. Taxonomy (GTDB): domain Bacteria; phylum Planctomycetota; class Planctomycetia; order Pirellulales; family Pirellulaceae; genus JBKCUI01. Next base: position 14,750 of record JAYTVL010000446.1, read on the forward strand.
AATTTCAACCAATGGAGATCAGCTATTGGTAACTCCATGTCGCGACAAGAGCCGACAGAAAAAGCTTGCCGCGAGCTTGAAAGATCTCAACGGTAAATTTGCGGACGATCTTCGCAAATTGGCGCAGTAGATGGAGTCCATTGATTTTCTCGAACTAGTCGATGTGATTCAGATTCACTTGGATCAGATTGCAAACTACGGCGGTTCACCAGAACTACGGGATTCGGGCTTGCTCGTTTCAGCGATTGAACAGCCTCGTGCAACTTTTGACGGAAATTTCCTGCACGAGTTCCCTTT
>JAYTVL010000447.1:0-4163 GCA_043744075.1 Pirellula sp.
CAAATTCACGCCCATCGCTACCGCTCTGAGAGGCTGTGATTCTATTGAATCCGAAGAAAGTACCCGTCACACTACGTGTGACGTTTTCTCAAAAATTAAAGGTTTTTGAACTGCGGACATCACGCGGAGCGTGACGGGTACTATAAAATCACAGCCTCTGAGCGTGCCTCCCGATTCGGGAAATGCCGCAGGCTTGACCTGAGGATTGTTATGCTTGGCGGCTACTATATTAACCCTACCCATTTGCGGCCGATCCAGAATGCAGTCAGGGCACTAATCATCAAGGCAATTGTCATAGGATGAGCCCAAAGTTGGAAACGGCGCAAGGTTGAAGGTGGATCTGGAATATTGCCAATTGCTGTGAGCAGTTTTTCGCGATCGTTCAATGAAAATACTTTTCCATTGGTCACTTTTGAGAGCTCCTCTAGCACCTTCGGTCGAGCGGCCAAGCCGATGCGTTCTCGCGTAGCACCCTGTACAAAAAAAGTGGTTTCCAATATTGCCCCGGTTTGCTTGCAAGTCAAAATTACAGAATGCGAGCCTGGTTCAGCCACTTCAAATCGTCCTTCAAAGGATCCCCAGCTGTCGACACCGACACTCGTCAATCGCATCACTTGGAACTTTCCGGACGGTGCTTCGATTCGAACCGTAACATCCCCTGCAGCTAGTGGTTCTCCGTTGGTCTCCATCACGTTGGCCCGCAGCGCCAGCGTTTGCCCAAGCATCGGTTGGTCTGGCGAAAAATAAAACCGCATCGACTCTCCCTCTGCCATGTTGCGCTGATAAGCCATCCATCGAACGACTTGCCCCCAAAATCGGTAGTGGTATTTATCTTCGACGCCGCGTCGCCAACGCCATGCACCATCCGTACCCATAAACAATACCTTACCTGCTCCAAAAGTCTTGGTAACCAGCAGCGGGATGCGTCCAAATTCGTTGCTCATATCTTGGTGAACGCTTAGCACCTCGCCCCCTGCCTTGGCCCGAATCACCGGTGCGTACCATTGAAAGCCAGGTAAAGTACTCCAAGCATCTAAGTTTTCGTCTTGGGTATCAGCCAATTTGGTCAATAAACTTCGTCGGCCCGCTTCGGTCAATTCAAATCGCATCGGAGTCTTCGATCCAAATCCATAGGGCTGCGATGGATCCAGCGTTACGGGCATTAAGGGTTCGAGTGCGGAATCGACCAGCGAATGCTCTCGACCTTGCCAGCCAGGCATAAAGACGAGTCCACTGGCTTGGTGTTCTACTAGTCCACGAAGCAATTTGCATTGCTCTTCGGTCAAATGCCCTTGATCAAGTCCTACGTCGCCCAGGAATACAACGTCATATTTTGACAGCTCATCCATGCCGTTGGGAAACTCCTTAATATAGTCCTTGTTTCCGCCACCCACTTTGCCTAGTCCTGGATGGAACAGCAAACAAGCGACATCGACACCAGGATCTCGCGATAGAGCGTTCCGAAGGTAGCGGTACTCCCAACGTGGATAGCTATCGATGACCAACACTTTGAGCTTCTCTTGCCGAATCGCGATTGGAGTTGACATCGTATTGTTATTGGCGATGACTTCGTCTGGATGCGGAGGTACCTCGACGGTTAGTGTGAAGTCTCCTTCAGTCTTCGGCGTCCATAGCACAGAATCGGTGGACCGGGACATGGCCGTAATGCGGACTTCCTTGGTGATGCGTTCGCCGTCGGAGCCTGTCACAACGACGTTTGCAACATGATCGCGAGGCAGTGAGGACTCGATCGAAAAGGGAATGCGCACAGCTTTGTTGGTTATGCCGAAGGTTGGAGTATCGACACTTAGGAGTTCTATATCGGGCAATCTTGTGGCAGCTCCGACGGGTATAGAAATAATTGGAACTCCCTGGGCGCGATAGCGCATGGCTGCATTCATGGGTGATTGTCCAGCGTTCCAATCGCCGTCGGAAAGCAACACTACTCCGAGAATCCTCTGATTCGATTCAATGGCCTGATTGAGAGCTGCGTTGAGATCAGTGCCGTCCGCTTTGCCGTCGGCAGGGAAGGCGTTCACTCTCACATCCATACGAGATGCAAATGGACTCCAAGCTTCTTGAAGCAAAAGGGGAGCAATGGCAGAAGCTCGCGATTGCGCTTCGGATTGCCCAGAATCGTTTTTGGTCAATATGTCCTTAGTTTGCATGCTCTGTGAACCATCCGAGAGCACGATTAAAGCAGGTTTCTCGTCCGACCTAAACTCTTGGACCAATTCTGGTTGGTTGAGCAATACTGCGCCCAGAACAACAATTCCGCATCGAAGCAGCTCCAACCAAAAAACAGACTTCAGAAAGCCGCTGCGCAGCCAAGCAAAATAGGACAAGCCGAGCGTAAGCGCACACACCGCGACCGAAAGTCCAACAAGCCACGGCTCGGAGGAAAAAGTAAACGCCTGTTTGGAAAAAATCATGAGTCCAATGATAACTCAAAAAAAGGAACGTGCCGGTCCCCGTCCCAAAGTAGAAGGAATTGTCCTCAATTCCTTCGGCGCGGGAAAGGAGCTGTCCCGGAGCGGGAATTGAGGACAATTCCCGCCACGATGCGTTTGACATGCTCTTGCATGGTCAGGCATTCAAATTTTCTGGACATCCAGCCCAGCAATTTGCGGGCGAGCTGCACTTTTGTTGCCGCATTGGACGACATTCCAGGGAAGAAGGAGAGACCCGTTTCGTCGTCGCAGCCCAAAAAATCTAATGGGTGCAGCAATAAAGAGGGCTGAACTCGGTTCAGCCAACAAAAATTTAGCGCAGAATAGAAATAGGAAGCGGCAACAAAACGCGAAAATGTCGCTAAGTACATCACGTAACTGAGATGGATCGGAACTTTGAACCACGGCATGGTCGTTACCGGCACTTCTACCAAACTTCCATTTTCAAAATGCCACCGAAAAGGACGCAGGCGTTGGAAGCCTGCATTCCAGTCCCCGAAAAGATGATTTCGTTGGTCCCGTTCTTTCTTACCGAGCCCACTGTGTAGAAAATAGTATGCACGAGCGATTGGCCCCAAAAACGTAGGAAACGTTGAAGCATCGTATTGGTATCCGCGATCACAGAGCACTTGCAGCACATCTTGCGAATAACTGAATCCAGGTCCACGAAACCCAATCGTTTTCTTGCCCGTAGCTCGCTCAATACACTCTTCGCTGCGAACAAATTCCTCAACGATCCTATCCTTTGAGTAGAGATGCAACCAGGGCTCGTGATGGTACGAATGGTTGCCAATCTCATGACCGCGATCCGCGATAGAACGAAGGGCCGGATGGTTTTCGTCACGGTCGGCATCCTGTCCAACGACGAAAAACGTCATGGTGATGCCCAGCTCATCGAAAAGATTCAAAACCCTAGGGACGACGATATCCAGATAGCCGGGAAAGGTCTCCCAACCTGCATCGCCGTGCGTTTTCATGTAGGACCATTTGTTGTCGAGGTCCAGCGAAATACTTGCAATCATGTGTTACTCTAAATTGGAATCCTACGAAGGATCGCTGGACCACTAAGTATTGTGTTTTCGTAGCCGGAGTCGCAAGACTTCGGAGAAAAGCTGCCAATACTGAACTCTTGCGAGTCCAGCTACGACATAACCCGCTGCGTAAGCGAGGGACCGCGCCTATCCCTCGCTTACGCAGCGGGTTATGATCTTACAATGCGAATGGCTAGCATAGTCCGATTTCCGCGAACAACCCATGCATGCATTGCAAGCATCAGTTGATCGATTCGCATTCAGCCCCTAGCAGGGTCGATTCGATATTAACCGGGAATGTGAGAAAATCGATACAAAAAAGCAATTGCTTGCATTGATTGTTGTCGCACTCTTCGTAGATAATCAAGGAAGACCGTTTCTACCGTCCAAAGCGTTTAACCATTCAGTTGGGCTCAAAAATGAAATACTCGCTAATTCGCAACATTGCAATTGGAATTGCTATGTCTTTAGTATTCTCGCTTAATTCCGCACAGGCGCAATTAGGGGGGCTTGGTGGTACGACAGGCTTGGGTGGTACAACTGGGTTGGGTGGTACGACAGGCTTAGGTGGTACGACAGGACTTGGCGGAGCTGGGGGAACGGGCGGAATTGGAGTAGGAACTGGAAGTACGAAGCTCCCAGGTTCTTTCGGTGGGCCTGGAACCACGGGAGTGTCACTTCT
>JAYTVL010000448.1:0-1304 GCA_043744075.1 Pirellula sp.
CACGCGAAGTGAGCGCATGCTCGGTGGCACATTTCATAGCCGCGTTTTGGTTGCCGCGCGGCAACTGCGTCATATGCCTGGCTTGCGTCGGAGTAAGTATCCCCAGTCGCAAGGCTTCGCGAGCTTCCTCAGTCAATCGCTCGATCAAGGCCAGGCGGCGATTGACCCATGATTTGTGACGACCAAGCATTTGAGCCACTTCGACTTGTGGCAGATGGTCATCGTGAACCAGAGCAAAGATGAGCCATGACTCTTCGAGTTCATTGGGCTTGGATGGAATCCGATTGAGATTGAAGATGGCCGCCTTGGCCCCTTGTTCGTCGACTTCAAGGAAGTGAGCGCGGAGCGAGTTGTTGCCTTGGAGCGTTCGAGCGGCCCGAAGACGTTTGAAGCCATCGACGAGTACCGACGATCCTTCGAGTTGACAGAAGACGACCGGTGCAAGCTGACCGTACTTTGCGAGCGATCGTCGCATGAGCTGTTCGGCTTTGGGCTGAACGAGCCGGAATCGATCCAATCGCAGATCGAACGCAGTTAAGTCTAGACTTCGAACCGGGTCGCTCTGTGAAGACTGCTTTGGTAGCAGTGACAACTCATTGGAAAGTGGCATCGTCGGTGGCCTCGCACGCCTTTGGAACCCGTTACAGGATCAACAGCGTATCGGCGAGCATCTCCAAGCCCTATGTGCTTCACGCGAACCGGGCCTGGCCAGAAGGATACGCATGGCATTGTGAGCCCCAATTGAACCGGGAATTTGCAGCGACTCAAACCATCGTCTTACGCGTGTGATGGCCGCACGTAAGTCGTTGTAGCAATGAAGGCTACAGTACTTCGCGTGAGGTACTCTTCGGTCCAATTCGAACGAGACGAAACACCCAGGTCTTTGGCAACGAGATTTCTTTCGGGAACTTTTTTTGGGCGTCGACTTGTATCGCCCACGCGCAGCGATTGCGGGGCTAGTTTACTGGCTTCGAATTCTGCTTGGATCCTCAATCGGCGACGTTTCGATTGTTCTCGACGCCTTTCTTTTCCGTCTTCGGTGCGGCGGTATTTATCATCGGCGCGTTTCTTGGCAGCTTTCCGATCCAATTCCTTGGCAAACTGACGGCATTGGTCAGTACAGAAGACTTGGGCGGGATGATTGGGCGTAAAAAACCGATTGCAGGACTTGAGCAAGCAACTGCATTGGGTTGAGGCCAGCTTCGAGGCTTGCGAAGTAACCGGATTCAGATCAGGATTTGAAATGGACAAGCGGGTTGTATGTCCCGTAAGTCAAGTCTCGCTGTCGAGTTGAAGCTCTTCAG
>JAYTVL010000449.1:0-14919 GCA_043744075.1 Pirellula sp.
ATTGCTGTTGGGAGTTGCTACGTGGTTGTATTGAGTGCAACAGTTTTCCCCCATCACCCAACTATATCCCCACTTGCTTGACAGCGGCGTTGCGGTCGCAGAGTTGATGCTCGAGCAAGCGCTATAGGTAGCATTAAGTGACGTTTGGTGCGGAATCACGAACAAATCCGTGCGCTGATCGGGTCTGCCTTGCCCACGGATTTTCTCGCTAAAGAAAACGGTATTGCTCATACCATCGGTTACGGCTGCTGGCTTGACTTTGCTTAAGTAGTAAAAGATCCCTGTTTGAACTTCACTAGGAGCAGAGTCCGATGGTCCGCCAGCGGTGTCGCTTCGATCGCAAAGCCATCCGCCTTGGTTGCCAACATAATTATTCTGAGCCCTCCAATCGTCGGATGGCGATAAATCGGAGGGACAAAAAAAACCGACAACAGGTGTTCGGCTGCCGACTGCGTTCTTCCCATTTGCATTCGTATAAGCAGGCATGAATGCAAGTACACCGCCCATGCCAGGGGTTTCCGGAGGGTAGTCAAAATCCAGCGAGTTGTACAATGCAGATTGCTCCATGTAAGGCAAGATCATTGCATGCTGGGACCATCGGGCATAAACGGGAGCACCAGGATAACTTGGCCCTTTGCCAAACGGCAGCACACGGTGGGTACTGACGTAGTTTTCGACCGCAAGTCCAATCTGTCGCATATTGTTGCTGCACTGCATTCGCCGAGCCGCTTCGCGTGCAGCCTGGACAGCGGGCAACAGTAAACCTACCAAGACTCCGATGATTGCAATAACGACAAGAAGTTCGACCAAAGTGAATGCGTAATGCTGAGATGATTTAAAGCGCATAATTCCCCTCGAAATGTAAAACAAGAATGAATAGTTGAGTTGGCTATCTGATCAAGATGAGAAGCCATGTTTCACCGAAGCAAGCAATTTAAATGTCATTCGAAGAATACGGCTGTATTTCAGAACGACATTCTCAATTTCGAGCGATGAACGCGATCAATGCTAGACAATCAAAGCAATCGGGGGACGGTCAACCAAGTCAAGAAATCCCTTTATCCGCCAACCAGAATGCGTGCGGAATTGGGACGAGACCGTCGTTGGAGCGATTTCAAACATCAATAACGGAAGGGCGATTAAGATCGATTGACGCAATGAACTAGGAGCGACTATCGGCGATGGTATTGACTTCGCCGGCGCCGACCGACAAGCCGGACTGTTGCAAGGCAAACTAGAACTTCGCGAGTCAAATTGAGGATTCGCGTATGCATGTACTTTGAAGTCGAATTGAGTCGCAATATGGACATTAACAGAATGCTGCAAATGAGAACCGCATTGTCCAAAAGCCATGTTAGATTGGCAGATTCCAACCAAGGCAAAGCCAATGGCTACAACCGCAAAATCGAAGTTGCGTCGTGTCCAAGCGATCGTGCTTTTATCGCTAATGGGTTGCATCCTTGACTATTTCAACGAAAGTCTTGTCAGGTTGTTCGGGATCTGCCACTTATCAACTTTAACATCCTCGCGAGGTAGAGTCAAGCTTTTGCGAGACTCGCATCGATTATGGCTTGATCGAATTTTCTTGCAGCCACTTGGAAATTTCGTCGGCGGCCGATGGATTGGTTCGCTTGGCGATTGAAATCGCGTGATTGGCGACGCTGGCTGCGGACATCGTTTCACCCAAACCGACATGTATTTCGGCCAACATCATCAGCTCTCGCAACCCTTGATAGCTGGTCAATTCGCATAGTCGACGCGCATGCAGCAAGGCTTCTGCAAGTTTGCCATCTGCGGCCAATAAATCGCACAAAGCTCGGTGTGCTTCGATTTGTTTGGGATCAATTTGAGCAGAAATTCGAAAGTGCTCGACGGACTCCGATTGTCGCCCAGCCTTGATCAATACTTGCGCCCACAAAAGATGTATTTTCGAATTGTAAGGCTCAATCGCGTCAGCGTCGCGATAGTGATTGATGGCAGAGTCCAAATCACCGGAAACCAGCGCCAGTCTCGCAAGCATCGAGTGACCATACTGATCGTCTGGGTCCAATTGGATGGACCGGTGCAAACTCTCCCTCGCACGATCGAGATTGCCCGCCTTCGCAAATAGCGTTCCCAACCGTCCATGCGCTTCGGCCAATGACGGTTTCATTTGCAACAATCGCTGAAACGTTTCGATGGCTTGCGTATCTTGATTCTCGGCCATTAGCCGCTTTCCTCGCGCCAAAAGCGAATCAAACTGAGATTGTTTCTCGGCCATACGACGAACTTCGACCCTTGTCGTAGTATTGTCTGGATCAATCTGCAACGATTCGCGAAGCGCCGCGATGGAAGCCATAAAGCGTTGCTGCAACTCGTTATTTTTCGCCTCAGTTGCCCAATGTTCAACTAGCCAAGCTTTATGGTCCCGGACGGCCTGAGATGCCTCGTTCGATTTGGAAAAATAATTCAGAAGAACTTCATGCGTTGCGACCGGATCAATCGAGATTAGGTGTTGCGACCTGCGAATAGGGGGAACATACGAATCCTCCGCCAAGTCAAAATTGACGTTTACTTTGACGTACTTTCGCATGTGGCACTCGACGCACTTTTCGCGAACACCGAGTGGCAATCGCGGTTGTTCTGGACACGCGGTAGAGGTATGGCAACTCAAACAATTATCCTGAAACTGACTGCCAACCGGCGACGCGGTCAAATGCGGGTCGTGGCACGTGATGCAGGTCATCTCGCTCTGCAGGAAACACTTGGATTTACGTAGATTCCCGATTTGGTTGGCAACATGGTCATCCTCAGTGTGTGGCGGCTCCACAGTTCGATAATGCTTTTCCAGTTCTTCGCCAGGGCGATACGAAAGTGCGGGTCCTTTGTGGCGAATTGCGTTGCAGTGGCATTGCGTGCAGACCTCAATCAGCCGCTCGCGCGGCAGCCCACCGGGAAAAAGTATGCCATGCGATTTCTTTTCCGACGGATGTTCCCGATGAAACGAGACGTGCTCTTTGCCTGGGCCATGGCAACGTTCGCACGTTACACCCATGATTATGTCCTCGCGTCGATAGACATTGGCAGTTCCGGGCACATGTTGAAACCAAGTGTTGTGGCATTCAAAACATCGCAAGGTTAATTGCCGCGAACGGTCCCCCATCGCATCGCGATCAAATCCGCTAGCTCCCCAACAATCGGTGGCGTAAACCCACGCAATAGGCAGCTCCCACATCGAACCGTCCCGTCGCCACGACAAATAGACTTCATCGGAAATCGGATTTGCGCCATAAATTAGATCGATCGTGGATTCGATACGTCGAATTCCATTTGCAGACGGCTCTAGCGTTGCTTGTATTAGATCCTTGCCTCGCTTCATCGTCTCGAATTCAATTTGATCGCCACTGCGCTTAAAGCGTCCATTATCTGGTAAGAACCCGCGAGGTAGAGTAGACAAGTCGGGCGGACGGCAAGTACGGAAATGACTTGTGGGTAAACATTCTGCAACACGATCTTTGTGACACTCTGCACACGCTTGTGGTCCGACATATCCTGGATTCGGGATGCTTGGAGAAACGTACGAAGTAATTTGTAGCGGAGGAACGTTGGATTGATCCGTCGTTGTCGTTGCAGTCGTAGGCGACTTCGTGTTATTCTGCTGCCGCTGTGGGGTTGACGGCTTTGACGCTTGATTGCAGGCCGAGAAAAACAAAACGAACATAGTCAGGCAAACGGGACTACGGTGACACCGGTTCAATAATCGTGAACTCTCGAGCGTCGCTTGGAACCACATAGTTATTTTCCTTTCCCGATGGCCAAACAACCTGAATGTGCTGCTGAGCTCCTGCCGTTAGAGCTGTTAACCAAATCGAAGGATCGGAACTCGATAAGTAGCTGCCGCCTCCATTGTGCATCAAGATTCGTTTGTCCGATAGTCGGACCACCGCGCCAATTGCGTTTCTATTGGAGACGGTACCGATCAAATGCAGCCTAATTGCAGCGTTTGAAACAATGCAATGTCCTCGCAAAATCGAAACAGGCTCTTCAAGGTGCGTAACCACAAGATCCAATACTCCGTCACCATCTAAGTCTGCGCTCGCAAGTCCTCGTCCACTGTGGCTGTTTGCAAAGTAGCCATGAGATTGGTGGACACGCGAAAAGCTGTTGCGTTTGTTTTCGAGCAGCAATGGAAGTTGCTTGAAAGGCGCGTGCGGCGAGGCATAAGAAACATGTCCATTGGAGACCACTAGATCTTGATCTCCGTCTTGGTCGTAATCGATTGCGACCGTTCCGAAACCCACGAAGTCGCCTCCAATGTTAGCCAGTCCCATTGACCGACTAACATGCGTGAATAGCCCTCCACCATCGTTTCGATACAGCCCAAAGAGTTCACGCTCAAAATTGACCACCCATACATCAGGCAGCCCATCGCAATCGGCATCAAAAACCAAAGTTCCCATACTTCCTGTACTGATGCCTCGTTCGTCGCCGGATAGGCCTGCGAGTACGGCCGTTTCTTGAAAATGGCCCGTTCCATCGTTCAAGTAGAGAAAATTGTCTGTCGTGTCGTTTGCAACATAAATGTCGATGTCGCCGTCCAAGTCGACGTCGCTGGCAACGACACCTAGCCCCTTGCCTCCACTGACAAGCCCAACACCGTGATCCTGGCGTAGAAAACCTCCCTGCCCATCTCCAAAAAAAATCGCATCTCCAACAGCATCGAAATCGCGGGGTGCACACACCTCGCGCGGTACCGCAGCACCTGCACAGCTCGGATGATGATTCCACGACCAATTCACGTAGTGAGCGACGTACAAGTCAAGTACACCGTCTCGATCGAAATCTGCCCACGCCAAACTACTACTCCACGGAAACTCGGGATGCGTCACGAGCAATGGCAAAGCTGAGAACGTGCCGTCCCCTTGATTGTGCAGGATTTGGACTCCACCATATCCGCTGATTGCAACATCATCGAATCCATCGTTGTCTAAGTCGGCTGGGAATATGCCATGCGTAAAACATTGGGATGCACTTGCTCCCGCAACTTGGGTTACCTCCTCGAAATGCCAGTCTCCTTGGTTTCGGAAAAATCCACATGGGCGTGAAGAGACCGTTTTATTGGCCAATGTGCCACCCCCGGCGAAAAGCAAATCCGGACGACCATCTTTGTCATAGTCCAACACTCCGACGCCGCCACCAAGCGACTCGATGATTGCAAACTCACCATCAGAGCGGCCTGAACTGAACGTAAAATGGATGCCCGTCGTTTTCATCTCTTCAAACCAAGCCTTCGGTTCAGATTCTTTCTTGGTCGGGAGCTTTACTTCGGGCTGATGCTTGCCTGACTCGGGAGGAGTTACTTTCGTTGAAGCGACAGAATCACTTGGACGATCGGAGGCACTGGCAGGTTGTGTTTCACGCGAGTTTGAACTTGATGCGGGCTTTTTGCAACCAAGCAATAGGCCGCCCATTATTCCAAGCGAAAAAAGCAAACTCATCCATTTGAAAATGTAGTTTTTCATTCCGTCTGACCAATACGCTTCCTGTAAGCACTTAACGTCGCTGGATCACCACGATGTTTTGCCCAGACTTTACATTCAAGGACTCAGTTGTAGTTCTATCTGGCCAATGGACGTCCAAAATAACATCACTCGCAGTCGATTCAGCTGGCCATGCAAAATGAAGTCGGGGCTGGCTATGCGACAAATAACTGCCTCCTCCATAAAGCTGCCGAGCCATGACTCGCGTTCCAACTGTTAGCTCGACCGTGGCCCCTATCGGTGTCCTTGATGCAATCGTACCGACCAATTGAACGGTTAGCCAATTCTTGTCTGGTACGTGCATATTCTCAACAAGCGACGGTGGGCCAAACAAACTGGTCCCGACTAAATCAAGATCCCCATCGTTATCGAGATCGGCCGTCGCCAACCCTCGACCAACCGTGGGATTCGAAAAGAAGGAACCACTTGGTACACACGTAGTTAAACTCTGGCCAGCTTCATTTTGTAAATAAACCGGCAACGATTGCATATCTCCGGTATCCGGATGGTAGTGGACATGGCCACTTGTAAAAACGATGTCCTCGTCTGCATCGCCATCAAAATCGGCGGCAACCACGCCAAATCCCACACGCTTCAAATCGGCTCGATTCAGCCCCGCCTTTCGACTGACATATTGGAACAAGTCCATTCCTGAATTGACATACAAAGCCATCTTTTCATGTTCAAAATTGGTGACAAACAAATCAAATTGACGATCCAAATTAAAGTCCAATAGCGCCAGGCCCATGCTTCCATTGGCCACCCCCTCGTCATCCACTGCCACTCCCGACGCAAACGCATGCTCCTCATAACGATCACCTCTCCGAGAAAAAAGGAAATTGGCAATCAGATCATTCGCAACATACAAACCTACCCCCTGGCCATGGTGAAATTCGGCTGCAACGACGCCGAGTGTTTTGGAGGGTTGATCGGCTTGAACCATATCGACGCGGAGTTGGAAACTGCCGTCACCCTTGCTCAGGAAAACGGAATTCCTCGAACCTTTGAACGCATTTGGCGAGCAAACATCCGGCTCCCCATTTCGATCTCGGCACACCTGATTCTTATCAACATCCCAATCCACGTAGGATCCGAAATAAAGGTCGAGATCGTGGTCACTATTCAGGTCAATCCACGTGGCTGCGGTAATCCACCCAGCAGTTCCCAAACCATCGGCTAACCTCGATTCGTGAAACGTCCCATCTCCTTGATTATGAAGGAGGACAACCCCGCCATAACCATAAACCAGGACATCCTCGAATCCATCCTGATCATAGTCTGCTACCGTAGCTCCGTGTGAGTAAATGCGAGTCGTATCCAAGTGAGATTGAACCGATACGTTCGTAAACTTCCAGTCCGGCCCACCTCGTAACAATTGGCAGTTGATTCCATCGATTCTTTTCTCGGTGGCGTGAATGATGCCTCCTCCAGCGAACAGCAAATCAACGTTTCCATCGCCGTCGTAGTCGATACAAGCGACTCCGCCACCCACGATTTCTAATATGCTATTCAACCCAGCTTCACGACCATTCATAAACGTACAAGCCTTAACCTCTTCGGACTCCCGCGTGGCAAATTTTGCTTGCGATAACGGAGAGTCTTTTTGCGAGTCTTTTTGCTCGATGTCAGGTTGTACCGCCGGTTTGTGATGGGCCGTACATCCAACAATCAAACTCAACATCGTGAGTCCAGCAATCCGACGCCCGAAAATGGCAAAGAAAGTCGAAAGAAGAAAATCAAGGCTGCTTCGAGGATGACCTGGGATTTTTACGATTGGCCCGTTTGGTTTGTATTTTGTTCCGCAGTTGAAGAGCGCGTTCACATTTTGGTTCCATCTCAAGAATCTCGCTAATTGCCAACATGGCTTCCGCTTCTGATTCTGCGTACCAGTATAGCTCGGCTAGTTCGTAGCGTCTGGCTATGTCTCGTGGATTCGAATCCAACTCCTGTCTCAGTTGGCGGCAACGCTGTCGGTTGGCTACCATTTGGCTTTGTACGACTGAAACTTCGTCGGCCTCGCGAGTCCGACCCAAAACCCGCAAGTTCTTGATAAGTAATCCACGGGCATCAAACTCTCGGTGGTTGAATGCCAAAAGTCGCTCTAGAAGCCTAACAGCTCGCTCACTGTGTCCAATTGCATCCTCTATGCGGGCGGCAACCAGCGCAGCGCGGTCCGAATCAACAAATTCGTCCAATTGGAGATAGAGCGTTTGCAACTTCGCAGGAGCAATTTCCAAAATAGGTTCAATGACTTGGGCGGCTTGTTCGAATGAATTCTTTTCCCAAAGGCAGCTTGCGCGTTCGATCGCAAATACTTCTTTGTACGGCCCAGATTGCACCTCGTTAAAAATGGCATAAGATCGTTCAAAATCCCGCAGGTTGTAGTAAGAAATCCCGGCACGAAACGCGGCCCGACTAAAATCTGGTTTAAGTTGAAGCGCATCAATATAGAATCGCCCTGCCGCTTCAAAGTCTTCCGAAATCTCACGAAATCTTCCGCGATGGTAACGCACGATGAACAAAGATGCCCCGGTTCGCTCCATCTGGTCAAGAATATGGGTAGCCTTGTTCCATTGGTTTCCATATTCATACGCGCGGATTATGGCCTCGTAGGCCTCCGAAGTAGCATCCGTCTGTTCTAAAAGCTTTTCGACAGCCGCGCTGTTGCCTCTCTGAGCCTCTGCCATCAACCGGTATGGCTCTAGTTTCTCCGGGATCGCTCCCTTTGACTGCGCCCGCGCTAGCAACTCAAGCGCAGAACCGTTCATATTAGTTTGCAAATGGGCTCGAGCTGCCAGCAAGATTAATCCAACATCGTCAGGGTAGAAACGTTGAGCTCGATCAACCCAACCTAAAGCGTCATGTGCATCATATTGGCAAAGGGCTCTCTCTGCAAAGTCACCTAGCCAAAGCCGAGGGACTTCAAACCACCAACTACCTACAACAAGCAACGCCAAGACAGCCAACAGCCAACCAGCCCGAAATCCGCGACGAACTTTTTTTTCGGCTCTTGGAGCAACCATGTGACGTTTGTTTTGCTGAAAAGCGGAGCCGCTTGAACCAGAGGCGCTAGCTGGGCTGTGCGACAAATAGCAGTTTGCGAAAAACGCGTTGATACGAGTTTTGTTCCGTTCTGCGATCTGGCCTTTCAGGTTGGTTGGGGGCTTGTCCCCCACCAACCTTGTTTTGGCGTACTAACGGTCGGCACTCGCGAATCGATCCGTTCCCCTCGGCTTTGTCCGCCGGAGGCGGGCAAAGCCGAGGGGAACGGGAGTTGGGACACCCAATTGTATGTAGTACGCCAAAACGCATCCGTCGGGGGCAAGCCCCTAACGGATGGGCTAACGATAATGTCTAATTTTATTGTTGTTCGGAACAAAAATGACTCGATATAATTCAGAAAGAAAAATCGAAACTGCTTTTTGTCGCACAGCCCCGGCGCTAGCGTGCGGGCAGGAATAGCCAACTTTGAGCCGCAACGCGCTAGCGTGCGGGCAGGAATAACGTGCGGGCAGGAAAAGTTGTGAATCACCCTCGAATCCGGCCCTCAAGCTAGCGCATTGAGGCTCAAAATTTACAAAGTGAATGCCATTTGGCTAACGCCCTTCCGCTAATGAATAATCCGGGCTATCCGAGAAGCGCAGCAAAAATTCGCTCAAAAAAAGAGGCCCTAACCAAAAGGGCAGGGCCTCGTTATACTCAATCGATGCTTGACTCAAAAGCGAAATGTCGCTTCGCCGAATCGTTCACTTGAGATCGAAGTCAAAATCGTTTTTGTCACCCTTAACAACAGAACGAACTAAGCCAGACTGCAACGGATCGGCGTATTTCGCTGGAAGAACTTGGCTTACCGCCTTGTCCATGTTCCCAGAAGCGGACGCTCCCATCATTTTCCCGTAATTGTCGCCGTACCCTTTCGAGATATCGACCCCTGAACTTCCGCCGCCCTTCGCTTCCTGTTTGGAAATCGTGACTGCAAACTCACCTGGTGATGCACCGTCGTCTGTCTTTACGGAAGTCAGTTTGAAATTTCCATCTTTGTCCGTTTTGCCGCTCGCCGATCGACCACCCGCCTTACTCAGAAAAGTAACCGAAGCGCCGTCAACAGGTTTGCCCCCAAGTGATACTTTTCCACTGACGGGAACGGGCGGAGCAAATCCGTCACCGCCACCACAGCCAACAAAACAAAACGATAGCATACAACCCAATAACATAGCCATCCGCATTTTCATCTCCTCCAATAAAAACGGCTGGCGCGACAACGCGCACAGCCTAGTAATGTAATCTGGTTAATCTCAATCAATTAATTGGCGATGAAGCCAATGACTCTCCTTCGTTTCTGGAGCCCAATTGCTGGTACGTTAGGTAGTCAATCGATTGCGAAAAGAATTGAACCGAACCATCAGCTAATACGAAATTCGCCCCGCCAGTATGATCCGACTTGAATCCACCGGAGGTCATCCAGTTGTTAAAGCTGTTGCAATTGTTTTGATCATCACGTACACCACCTTTTCCGCATGTATTGAAATTGATCGCAGGTGAGGTTGCGGTCCACTGACCATTCGAATTATACCACCCACCACCGCCACGGTGGTGATCATGACAAGACGGAATAATCTCGCCCGCAGCGATCGTGTTGGAGAGTCCATCGCTGATATCACCAAACGTAGCGCTCCAATCGCATCGGCTGATCACACCGCTAATCCCCCCTGCTCTAGCATAGGGTGCTGAGTGGCCGTGTCCGTTAGCGCCATTGTTAAAGAGATTGCCACCCAAGATTCCAGTTGCTCGTGTTAAGTAGGTGTTAGTCCTGAACTGATTGCACCACCCTCCATTGCTATCCATATTCTGCGCGCCAATGCTCAACGAATAGTTGTAAAGGTGATTCTTTTGAGAAATCGCCGACACCCTGGACGATGTGCCGTCGCTGGGGCAACGATAGACAGACATCAATACGTTTCGCATGTCGATGCGACCAGGCGTATTGAATGGTGCTTGTGCATTGAGCTGTAATTCAACGTCCAAATTGAAATCGATCGAATTGTATAGAGCGGACTGTTCAACATATGGCAAGAGTTTGACCAATACAGTCCCTTTTCGATGCTTGCCGGCTTCCCACAATCGGCGGGGAGCTACTTCCTTCGGATCGTCGTCCACCGATCCGTTGGGAAATCGCTTGTAAGTGCCCTCATAGTTATGGATCGACAATCCAATTTGCTTTAGATTGTTGCTGCATTGCATCCGTCGTGCGGCCTCTCGGGCCGCCTGAACCGCAGGCAACAACAATCCTACCAAAATGCCAATAATGGCAATGACCACCAGCAATTCAACTAGCGTGAACGCATGGCGTTTTCGAATACTACGTCTCATTGCAAATAAACCTTTCAAAAATCAGAGAACCCAGGTAAACAATTAAGAACTTTCTTCCGTTAAGAAAATTCCAAGGTGAAATGGAATCCACTCACGAGCTTGTTGTACTCTGTTAAAATTCCAGAGTCAACCAATCTGAGGAAAACCAGAACTTTTGTGTGGTTGTTTTTTTAAATCACAACCAGGGCATTTTTTGATTGATCGCAAGTTCCCTTGAGCTGCGTTTTTTCCGGCGTCGATCATAAGTCGGGCTAAACCGGACGCTAGCGCGTTGCGGCTGATTAGCCGAAGGGCGCTAGCCCACGGTTTGCGGCCCATGTTGTGATCGATGCGTTTTTTCCCGATCTAGTTCCATTACGCTAAAGGGACTTCTTTCCTTGGCGATTAACCAAGAATCTCTTTTCGGACGGTTCCTTGCACATCGGTAAGTCGATAATGCCGTCCTTGGAATTTGAAGGTTAACTTTTCGTGATCGACTCCCAGGAGATACAGGATTGTCGCATGCAGATCATGTACGCTGACAGGGTTCTCCACGATGTTGTACCCATATTCGTCGGTCTCGCCAAACGTCGTTCCAGGCTTGAAACCGCCGCCTGCCATCCACATCGTAAAACAACGAGGATGATGGTCTCGACCGTAGTTGTTGGGCGAAAGATCCCCTTGGCAGTAAACCGTTCGACCAAACTCACCTCCCCAGACAACGATCGTGCTGTCCAATAAGCCGCGTTGCTTGAGATCCTGGACTAAGGCTGCGGTCGACTGGTCTGTCTCCTTGCAGCGCAGTGCCATTTGTTTCGGAAGTCCGGAGTGGGCGTCCCAGCCACGATGAAAGAGTTGAACAAATCGGACGCCACGCTCGCTCATTCGACGCGCCAGCAACACATTGTTGGCATAAGTGCCCGGCTTCTTGGCTTCCTCTCCGTATAGTTCGAACGTCGATTGCGGTTCATCGGACAAGTCCGTCAACTCGGGCACGGAGGTTTGCATTCGATATGCCATCTCGTATTGGGCTACGCGAGTTTCAATCTCGCGATCGCCCGTCGCTTCCAATCGCAAACGGTTCAACGCTCCCAAATCGTCGAGCGTTCGACGCCGCAAAGAATCAGAAAACCCATCCGGATTGTTCAAAAACAACACCGGGTCCTTACCCGATCGAAAACGAACACCTTGATGCACTGATGGCAAAAAGCCAGCTCCCCATAGCCGATCGTAAAGCGGCTGATCCCCAGTCCCAGAAAGCATTGCAACGAACGCAGGCAGATTCTCATTTTCACTCCCAAGCCCGTAGCTTAACCAGGCCCCAATGCTAGGTCGACCAGCGATCTGAAAACCGCTCTGCAGAAAAGTAATCGCCGGATCATGGTTAATGGCCTCCGTATGCATCGATTTGACAAAGCAGAGTTCATCGGCAACCTCCGCCAGCCGCGGCATGACATCACTAATCCAAGCTCCACTTTGCCCGTGTTGTTGGAACTTCATCGTCGAACGTGCTATCGGAAACGAGCTCTGACCAGCGGTCATCCCAGTTAATCGTTGGCCTTGAAAAACTGACGCAGGCGTTTCTTCGCCGTGCACTTTGTCTAAATAAGGTTTGTAATCATACAGGTCTTGCTGAGCCGGGCCGCCAGACTGAAAAAGATAGATGATACGCTTTGCCTATGGCTTGTGACAATCGTCTTGATGATACTTTTGACATCCCATCCGCTCTCCATGAATTCGGCGGCGAGCCAATCCAGCAAATCAGGATGGGATGGGGGTTCGCCTTGAGACCCGAAGTCCTCAGTCGTTCTTACGATTCCTGTACCAAAGAACAATTGCCAAAATCGATTGACCGTCACTCGTGCCGTCAACGGATGCTGGCGACTTACCAACCATCGAGCCATCGCAAGTCGATTGTTCTTTTCGTCTTTTGGCAATGACGGAAGTGCTGCTGGGGTACCTTGTTGAACCTTTTCACCCAATGCATCATATAGCCTCCAAGATCAGCCAGAGCGGATTCAGGGACATCCAATCGTAAACCCGCTTCGCGAGTTTTCGAGTCAGGACCATGGCATTGGAAACACGTACTTGAAAGAAACGGTCGAACATCGCGATTAAAAGAAATCGCCTTTGTGGGCGCACGCAATTGGCTATCAAGCCAAGGGATTATTTTTTCCGCCCATCGTGCCGCATGTTCGCGAAGCCCTTTGTCACTGAAATGGACACCTTTGCCTTCTCGTTCGCGAAGTTCCCCTTTCAAAGCGTCGCTATCAGGTCCTTCGATTGCAAGACCATCCTTCCACAACGATGCTTGAGCCTCGCGAATGTCTGGAGAAAATTCGTCGCCAGGCACATGATAACTCACTTGGGCAACAAACCAGGGTACGTCCCATCCTATATCCCGGCGGGAATCCTGGATGATCTTGGTCAAATACTCGCGATACAGCGAACCTAATAACGTTCGCGTGGAATCTTTTTGGTTAGCATCGCTTTCACCTTGATGCCACAAGACGGCGCGGAATCCTCGCGTGCCTAATTGTTTAGCACGCGAAACGAATTTGGCATAGGCATCACCTTTGCTAACCCATTGGCCATCAGCAAGCCTTTCGACCCGCGATTCAATGGTTGGCGGGTTGGGAAACGTGGTTCTCTTGGGTAGCCACTCGCGGACACTGGTTGCGCCAATGCCACATGCGAGAAACCCCACCGGCACGTTCATTTTCGTAACCAACTCATCACCAAGCGGTGGTAAGAAACTACCGCCATTGCCACTTGAACCGGGCTGCGGATCATTTGCCAATTGCCATCGTTGGCCGCCGAACGTAGCGACATGGTTGGTTTTAGTGGATTGCTTTACTTCTCCGTGATTCGCTGAATTGGATTGTCCGGCTACCACGAACACCTCACCAACGCCAACGTGTTCTACAGAATTCTGGCCGATAGAGTTGCCATCCACCGTGGCTCGTATTTCGAACCGATACCATCCACCAGCTGGTAGTTCGAGAGTTCCCGAGAATTGTTTTCCCTGTCTGCTTACATTGAGTTTCGACCAGTCGCTTGCAACACCATCGGTAATGAAGCGAGTTTCGAACAAAGCCGAATCGGAATTGGCATCGCCCAATACGCCACGAATCAGAACCTCACCCTTCGATATCGATCGCCTTTGAACCACTTGGTAGTCGAGTGGTTCGATAATCGATAATTCGGCACCTTTAAGCTCGTTAGCTACTACCGTGAACATTGAGACCAGTAGAATCAGGTGCTTCATCCATAATTGCATTGGTAACAAACTTATAAACATTGACTTCGTCCCTGCCTGAGATTTCTAGAACAATTCGCTGAGTGCAAGTTCGATTGTTTCGGCCCCGAGGGTAGTTTGGACAGTATCGTTCTTCTCAAAAATCTTGGGTATATCCGGTGCATCATTCAGGTAGCGTTCGAGACATTTTTCTTCGAGATTGACGATCCAGTATTCTTCGACTCCGGCAGAAAAATAGATTACCCCTTTGGCCCGATCCTTTTGCAGGGATGAATCAGCGACTTCGATCAGCAATCGACAATCGCTGCCGAATGGATGACGATCCCGATAATCGGTAATCGATCCTCGCACCACAGCCAAATCTGGCTCCGGCTCGCTACGAAGCGTTGTAATGGGAAGCTGACACTGACTTATCCATCCCGATGGTACTTGACTCTGCAGCCAATTGTTCAAAAATCGGACTACAAATCCATGAGCGGGGCCATGATTCATTTTCTCTACGATCCACCCTTCCAAAAGCTCGACGCGATCGTCCGGAGTCAGCACACCCGACACGCCCAACTGATGATACTGTTCGACCGTAAACCTGCGGATCGGCAAGGGGGGCGCAAACTCCGAATTCAAAACGATAACTGGTGACATTGATCCGCCTCAAAAATTAGTATGAGCTTAAGACGCAATCCAAAATGGCATTAGGCGTCGATCATAAGTCGGGCTAAACCGGACGCTAGCGCGTTCCGGCTGATAAGCCGCAGGGCGCTAGCCCACGGTTTGCGGCCCATGTTGTGATCG
>JAYTVL010000450.1:0-1301 GCA_043744075.1 Pirellula sp.
ACTTGCTTTCTCCGCTTGAATGCGTTCGTACACCGAAGTGTATTGACTCTCCTCAGGCACTTCGGCAACTCCAGCACGAACCGGATTGAGATCGACGTATGCCGAACAAGCCAAAATTGCCGTTTCATCAGCCAATTTCTGACACTTGAAGCGTCCCTCCCAAAAATGGCCGGTAGCTTCGTCTTGTTTGTTTGCAAGTCGAGCGATGGGTTCGCAGAGTGCCTTCATAAACCAGGACGGATTGGAAAGTCGGACACGGATTTCTTGGATACGTTCGGCGTTGTTCGCGAGAGCCTCGACATCGGTGGTGGTTGGATCCGCCAGTTGTTCATCGATACGCCGACCGGGGAACACTCGCAGCCAGCGAAGGGCAACGTCGGAATCGGACCAGACTGCGATGACATCGGGCCTCGTTCTAACAACAATATGCAAATGGTTGGAAAGAATTGCATAGGTTAGTACATCGATACCGAAGACAGAGGCAAGACGTTCCATCCGGCAACGGATCCATTCGCGACGATGCCCGTAGTTTTTGCCCGAAACAGCATCTTCACCGGCCAAGTAAGCCCGTCTGACGCATCTTTGGAAAATATGGACGATACCAACCGAATTAGGGTCAAACTGTTCGTTACGAGGCAATCGTGGCATAGTAAATCTCCTTTGAAGTTACTCGGCAACCGAGGCGTATCAAATCTTCCTGGAAGAGAAGCATACCCGATCCACCCTCTCCCAGTCAATAGGTGCCTGGCACCTACCGAAGGGCCATTTTGTGTGAGGTGTGTTAAGCGTTGGGACGTTTGGGTTTTGGATAACGGGGTTGCTCGTATTGTTCTGCGTGATCATCTCCCAGTCAATAGGTGCCTAGTATCTAGCTTCGGTAACGAATTTTGAGTGAATCGCTTAGCGAAGGACCAATAGGTGCCTGGCACCTACCGAAGGACCACTGGCTTAGCATCAAGGAACTCGGCGACCTGGTTCGACACTCCTTGGTCCGGACCTGTTCGCAAGTAATGGACACGATCTTTAAAAGTCTTCAGATTGTTTCGCTCAAACACGGCTAGCATTGCCTGGCCTGATTTATTGGATCCATCCAAATGGAAACTGCGACCGCAAACGCCTGTATAGTATCCCGCTTGGTCACGAAGTAGTTCGGGCAGAGTGACCTCGTCGCGTGGCAGAGGTGCAGAGAATCTGGTCATGCGAGCCGCAACGGGCGAGCGACCAGTCATCAACGCCGCACGCGAAGGAACGCATTGAGGCGCAGCCGTAAAGAAACGATGGAACTTCATCCCCTCGGTCGC
>JAYTVL010000451.1:0-4133 GCA_043744075.1 Pirellula sp.
AAGAACTTTGGGCGACCAAGGGCTAGGGCCGCACGCCTAGATCTTACACCCAACCAACCAATCCGAAAGTGGAAAAAATCTTGGCGTAATACGCCGGAACCCTATTGCAATTTAACGTTACATCTTACGCATCGGGTTAAGATTGGTACTTTTCAATCTGCCGTTCGTCTTGAATCCCGGCAGACCGATCGATTAGTTCAAGAATGGCTGAGCCATCAATTGCGGCAATCCGGTCGCTTCTTGAATGATAGTGTTCCCGACCGTTTGGATACCGCGTGCCCACATTGTGTATTCGTCGGCAAACACTAATTCTGGAACTGCTGGCAGAACATGCCAATCCCCATTTATGATTTCTGTCTCAAGTTGAGAGACTTGCCAAACCGCGTGTCCAACGAATAGACGACAGTGTTCAGGAGTTGTTTGTGCTAATTTTTTCAAAGTTTCCGATTGGGCGGACAAATAGACTCCTTGACTATTCCCCCCTTCGGCCAACATTTGATTATCGTGAATTGCCAATACCGGCCCATTTTGCGGCCCACCGAAGTTAACATGCGAGACCGAATTGAGCGGCTTTTCTGCACCTTCCAACAATTGCTCCAAGAGCGATCCAGTGTCAATTGCCAAGCGTCGGTTTAACATGATGCCAATCGTATGTTCCTCCGAATGCTCAACAACAATGCAAACCGAGCGAGCAAAAACAGCGTCCTGAACGCTTGGTGCGGCAACCAACAAACATCCCGCCAAGGAAATGCGAGGAGTTTCGTCGTCGGAACCGGTTGATTTTGGTATGCGATTCATGGACGTAAACCATCATAAAAAAGTCGGGGAAAAAACCCTGAAACTATCGCCTGTTATTACTCGAAGTGATAGGATTGCCACAATGACAATTTGGGTAATACCCATCCGCAAAAACAGTGCCGAATCGGAGAAGTTCGCTTGAAAATTCAAGATTTACGGCGAGACTACACTTTCGGCGGACTAGTTCGTAGCGAGTTGCCGCTGGAACCGATGGCACTTTTCCAAAAATGGTTCGCGCTCTTGCATGCGATGGATCTTCCAGAATGGTTTGAAGTCAATGCGATGACACTATCGACTGCCAATCCCGCCGGTGGTTCCAGCAGTCGAATCGTTCTGCTGAAAGGCATTGAAAGCGATGGCTTCCTTTTCTTTACCAATTACAGCTCGGCAAAAGGGAGAGAGATGGCGGTGGATACGAAGGTTGCCCTCCATTTTTTCTGGCCCATGTTTGATCGACAAGTGCGAATTGAAGGGCAGGCTGTTAAGACATCCTGTGCAGTTTCAGACCAATACTTTGCTTCGCGACCGCGTTCAAGCCAATTGGGAGCTTCCGCCTCGCCGCAATCGCAAATCCTTTCGGATGACTTGCAACTCGATCTTGCAATTCAAGAATTGGATAAGGAGTATGTAGGGAAACCCATTCCCAGACCAGAACACTGGGGCGGATACAAAGTCATTCCTAGCATGATTGAGTTTTGGCAGGGGAAGCCTTCGCGACTGCACGATCGATTCCGTTACGAGCGGACTGTCGGATCGGATACTTGGTTGCTCCATCGACTTGCCCCATGAGCGAGTCAACTCGCACAACGAAGATCTATCTAGTTCGACATCCAGTGGTTCACGCTGACTTCAAAGGTATCTGCTATGGAGACAACGAAGTGCCGCTCGATAACGGCTGGGAATCAACACTAGAATCGCTAGTGTCTGCTCTCCGTCAGTTGCCCGTCGACCATGGGCCACAGGAAGTTTGGCATAGCGATTTGGCACGATGTACCGAACCGGCACTTTGGTTGTCCAAACAATTGGGAGTGCAGATCCGTTCTGATCGTAGATTGAGGGAACGCTTTTTTGGAACTTGGCAATCGGTCGCTTGGTCCGAAATACCGATTCATGAAGTTGAGCGGGCCCACGACATGCTTGAACATCCGGCCACGTTTCGACCTGGTGGTGGTGAAACAACCGATGAAATTGCGACGCGAGCAATGTCGTGGCTAATTGATGCGATTGCCGTTTCGAGCGTGCCTTCGAGAACGATCGTTGCTGTCGCACATAGTGGCTCGATTACAGCACTTTGTGGCACTCTCTTAAAACTGCCACCAGCCCAATGGACTCCATATTACCTTAGGCCATCGCAATATCTGGTGCTTCAGTTTGATGAAAAATGCCCTTGCGACGTTCGAGTTCAGCTCGGAGGATAACCACTAATGAAACTCACTTTGTAATTTCTGAGCCTCAATGCACTAGCATGAGGGCCCGATTCGCAAGTGATAACTAGGCTGCCAGCCCGCACGCTAGCGCGTTGCGGCTCAAAGTGAGTGCCATTGGGGGTAACCACGTCTGTGTAGCCTAAAAACGCAATAATCCAGCAGGTCAAGGCTTCGGTATTTAGAATCCCACAAGCCTTGAGATGCGGAATGATCCGGCTTTTCGGCTACCATTAACTTCTACATAGCAGCATGCCCTAACACGAAAATTCATGCGGGTCTAAATGCGAAAACACGTTCCAGTAATCCATCCGCCATCGGCCCTTTGACAAGGACAATCGCGTGATCGAGGTGTTTGCTATGTCACCGAGTTGCTCCTCAATTGCATCGTCCTCTAAAAAAGCCTCCAACAATCGAAGCTTGAAATCTGCATGGATCACCATGGCGACCCGATCTCGGGAACTGTGCAATTCAGATTCGGACTCATACCACTTCCGCACTCGAAGCGCTCGTTTGCGAGCTTCGTCGGTCGTTTCGTAGTGATCGAGATCATACCAGCCTTTATCGTTGATGCGCTCGTCCAGATGCCATCCCACATATTGGCGTGAAATTGTCTCGCGGTTCATTCCGAGTTGCGCAATTCGACGCCCGGGTTGGTAACCGCTATGACAACCCCCTTGCTCGTAAATGTCTTGGCGGACCATGGGTACGGCACAGATTTGCTCGGCAATCCAGCGAGTGGTTTCCAAGGAACGAAGGAATGGACTGCAATAGACGACCGTTGGTGCGAGTTTCGCCACCCAAAATGCCAGTTTTTTTGATTGAGCGATCCCGAGTTCAGTAATGTCGGGATCGGGAACGCGAAATTCATCTCCGAGCGCGTTGTTTTCCGACTGCGCATGTCGGATAAGCATCAAACAAGGCAAATGGTGCATGAGCTTTTCATATCGTATTCGGTGGTTGGGTAGCGTAGAATGTAAAACGGAATTGGCGTAATGTACTTTCCCTGCCTATTTTCGTCAAAAGTGGGCAAACAATTCGCTTAAGCCGAAACGAAAATTGATTGAAATGATCGAGACAGTAAACCTGTCAAGACTCCCTGAACTGCTCCAGCAACGCATGTCAAAGTCGGACTATGCCAAGCGTCCTTGTGAATCTCACCGCGAGTTGGCACCTCAATATGCGTATGGTCGTCATCGCGGCCCTGCTCCAAAGTTCTCGCACCGTGCGTCTGTACTTATCTGCCTGATACCGATCTCAAGTTCCGAGTGGACAATTCCACTGACGCTTCGTCCAAAACAAATGGCGGATCATGGTGGTCAAGTTTCATTACCAGGTGGCCGAGCTAATGCTGGCGAAACAGCTTGGAGGACCGCTTGCCGGGAGTTCGGCGAAGAACTTGGATGTTCCACCGAAACCATGCAGCCCATTGGTGAATTAACGCCATTGTATGTATTCGCAAGCCGTCATTTCGTAACTCCCGTTGTAGCAATAAGCACTCTCCGCCCTTCGTTCATGCCGAATCCAGATGAAGTGGCTGAGATGATTTTTCTGCCTCTTCGTGACTTGGTGTCGAACCAAGCGATCAGCATCGGGACGCTTAAACGCGGCACTGTAGAATTCGAAGCACCTGGCTTTCACATCGGAGGGCATTTCGTTTGGGGCGCGACGGCCATGGTGCTGGGGCAACTTCGTGATTTAATTCGTCAGGTATTGTCAGAACCGTTTCAGATTTCCTAGTGGTGTGTCCAACTTTAGTTTTGGAGTAGTGGATCTTGTAAAAGATCCTTGCGCGATGGGATTTTAAACAAAATCCGGCATCGATCACAACATGGGCCGCAAACCGTGGGCTAGCGCCCTTCGGCTAATCAGCCGCAACGCGCTAGCGTCCGGTTCAGCCCGACTTATGAT
>JAYTVL010000452.1:0-4126 GCA_043744075.1 Pirellula sp.
AAAAATGAGGGTCAAGCCGTAGCGGAAGTCGCCAAGACTTTCGGTGATATATAAGGGACGTCGAAACTCTTGGCGAGTTCCGCTACCCTCAAAATAAGGTGTGACGGACCACTAGCTGGCACACTGCAAATCAAAAATCAATCACTGACAGCCAAATGTGCCCAATTCACGGTCGGCCTTAAAAACACTTGAACAGAGTAACGGACCCCCGCCAACCCGAAAAGTGTCAATTTCCATTTTTTCAGTCTGGGGCCATACGAACTCTCGGGTGAATGACAACCGTCTCGTTATCGCTCATCAATTGGCAAGAACCCTCTTGAATCATGACTTGCAACCGCATTGTACGCTGAAGAAACCGAGTTGCAGCGTCTACTTCGCCGAAGTTCAAATCGATCACCTGCAGATTCTTTAATCTCGCAAACGAGGCCTCATTCTTGCTCCACCAAACTTCAGCAGAATTGCCGCTATAGCTTACGACGACAACTTGTTGAGCACGCCCACAAGCTCTCCGAATAGCAGTTTCCTCGGGTTGTCCAAGTTCAATCCAGCTCTCAATATTTTGTGCAAAATCTCGCTGCCAAAGATCAGGATCTTCTTCGTTGCTTAGCCCGCGTCCAAATTCGAGCCGTTCATGTGCAAACAACGCAAATGCTATGATCCTTGCCATTAAGCGTCGATCGTTCTCAGACGGGTGCTGGGCCAATGTAAGGTTATGCGTTGCGTAATAGCTTCGATCGATATCGCTGATCTCTAACTCAGCCTTGTAGACAGTTGCTTTGGTAGCCATTAGTAACGCCCAATTTCGATGAATGCGGTCTCATTTGTTTCATCAAACCACAAGCTCGTATAAGCTCTTGACTTGTGATCATCCGTACTAAAGGACGAGCAATCCGTTAAATTATTTGGCCACCAATCCACTTCGCCTTTTCTTATAAAAGAACTCTCACTTGAGGGCGGCTCGCTATTTAACCGAAGCATTGCCACAAGCGAATCTACCTTCTTCTGATTTATTGGCTTGAGTTCAAATAGATACATTGTGTCGATTCCGTGCCGAAGCGTAATCCGCCGCGAAATGAACTCTCGAAATTCTTTTGGCAAAAGCAGGCTTTGCCTTTCAATTTGCGTCCAACAGAATAAACACAAGAAGCTGAGGATTGGTAAACAAAGCAACGCTGTCCAGACTACGCGTTGAAGGCTTTTCAATCGCATATTTCCAGTCTTTCCTTTAACTTATCGAGCGGCAGAGTGTTCAAAACATTTCCTGGGACAACACCGGCCCTTCGCGCTTGCGTTATGCCAAACTTCATGAGGTCTAAGTTGGAAATGCTATGCGCGTCGGTATTGATCACGATAACGACACCCGCCGCAATAGCCGCCGCCGTGTTGATGTCGTTCAGGTCCAAGCGAGAGGGGTTAGCGTTGAGCTCAAGGTATTTGCCGTGGGTCTTGGCGGATACAATAAGAGCAGATAGATCCACTTCATAAGGCTCGCGCCGCGAGATGAGCCTGCCGGTTGGGTGAGAAATGGCATGGACATTGGGATTTTCGAGAGCCCCCAGGATTCGCTGCGTGATTTGCTCGCGTGGTTGGCGCTGACCATAGTGAATACTGGCCGTCACCCAGTCGGCTTGGGCTAGACACTCGTCCGCAATATCCATCCGGCCATCCTCCAAGATATCGCACTCTATTCCCTTTAGAATGAGGAACTTGCCATCCGATTTTTTGTTGATAGTATCAATCTCCTCCCATTGTTTGAGCAGCCTTGCTTCATCCAGTCCACGAGCCATACTGACTCGTTTGGAATGGTCAGTAATCGCAATGTATTCTAACCCGCGAGCCTTGGCCGCCGCCGCCATTTCTTCAATCGTATTTTCGCCGTCCGTCGCCACTGTGTGCATGTGAAGATCGCCCCGAATGTCCGATAGTTGAATCAAGGAGTCAAAGCGGCTTTGAACGGCAGCTTCGAATTCGCCTCGGTCTTCTCGCATTTCCGGAGGCACCCACTGCATGCCGACCAATCTGTAGATGGCTTCTTCGTCTTCGCCGGCCAGCACTTTCGTTTCGTCGTTGACATCGAAGACACCGTACTCGTTAATCTTCATCCCCTTCGATTTGGCCAACCCGCGAAGGTGAACGTTGTGTTCTTTGCTCCCAGTAAAATACTGAAGGGCCGCGCCCCAAGATTTTTCTGCAACCACTCGCAAGTCCACTTGGAAGGAATCGGTTACTCGGATACTCATTTTCGTGTCACCA
Organism: Pirellula sp.; assembly: GCA_043744075.1. Classification (GTDB taxonomy): domain Bacteria; phylum Planctomycetota; class Planctomycetia; order Pirellulales; family Pirellulaceae; genus JBKCUI01. The sequence goes on from JAYTVL010000452.1 coordinate 2,254, forward strand.
CGCGCGATGATCTCTTGAATCGATGAAAAAGACGCGAAATGGTCCATGACTGATTCGTTGTCGTCGCTTATTACAAGCATATCGAGATCTCCCACCGTTTCTTTTCCCCGTCGATAGCTCCCGGCAAAGTCGTGTCGATGCACCGCCGCACACTTCTTCATATGGTCTTGTAATCTTTCTACCAAATGATCCGCTTGATCAATCATCAGTCGCCGAGATGCTTTTTCTGCAATTTGCATGTTTTGCAGGATCGATTGTTGCGTTTTTGCTCCGAACCCTTTCAGCGAAGCGACCAGCCCAGCTTCGCAGGCCGCACGCAAACTTGCCAAGTCAAAGATTTGCAATTCCTGAAACATTTTCATTGCCTTCTTCGCGCCAACGCCCGGAACTTGCATGATATCGCGAAGCGTGGTTGGGACATCTTTTCTCAGTTTTTCTAGCTGCGGCAGGTTTCCAGTTTTAACAAGAACTGCAGATTTTTCCGCCAACGTTGCACCGATACCGTCAATTGTGGTGAGATCGGTCCCAGCGTAAATCAGCTCAGCCACGGACTCGCTCAAGTCCCGAATGGCCTTGGCTCCATTGCGATAAGCTCGTATTCGAAAAGCGTTTTCTCCGGACAGCTCTAGTAAATCCGCCATCTCTTCAAATGCAGTTGCAATCTCGACATTAGTAAACAATCGTCACACTCACTTTGAAAATACAATCGCAGGGGAAAGACCGAACCATTGTAGCGTTTGTCCCTAGTGCTTTGTGAAAATAAAACGAGGGTTAGCCGTAGTGGATCTTGTTAAAGATCCGAATCCTGCTGGATCTTTAACAAGATCCATTACCTTAAAATGAGGTTGTCACAGTGCACCTACCGCCACAGTGCGGTTGTGAAGATTACCTTGGCCTGTCAGAATCTGGGCTTCGTCGGAGCCAATACGAATGGCTCGCTACACACTCCTTTTCATCAACCACTCAAGAGCCTCTCTGAATGGAACTAGTCAGCGGCAATATTTACGATTACCCAGTTTATTACGATTTGGTCTTTGCAAGTGACTGGGTTGCTGAGTTCAAGTTCCTAGAGGCAGCTTTCAAGAAGCACGTCGACGGTAAGACTAAGCAAGTACTGGAGCCAGCCTGCGGTACAGGGCGGTTGCTATTTAGAATGGCAAAGAAAGGGTATATCGCGGAAGGCTTGGACCTCAATGACAAAGCGATTGCGTATTGTAATGCACGTCTCAAAAAACACGACTTAAAGCCATCGGCTTGGGTCGCCGACATGTGCGATTTTACGGTCAAAAAGCCATTCGATGCCGCCTTCAACACGATCAACTCCTTTCGACATTTGAGTACGGAAAAAGCGGCGGTTGCGCACTTTGAAGCCATGGCGAGAGCGGTGCGACCGGGAGGGATTTACGCCTTAGGATTTCATTTGACACCGCTCGAAGGTATCCCGTCGGATACAGAGAGTTGGACTGCAAGGCGTGGAAATTTGCAAATCAATACGAGTATGTGGCCGCGAGACAAAGATCCCAAAGCTCGAATGGAACGATTTTATCTTCGATTTGATATCTACCGCCCCACTGGTTCAATGCGTATCGACGATTGCCTTGCTTTGCGCAGCTACACTTGGAAGCAATTCGCGTCGATGATCAAGAAAGTTTCTGAATGGACAATCGAAGCCGCCTACGACTTTGGCTACAAAATCAATGATCCGATTGAAATCGACGAGGCGACGCAAGACGTTGTCTACATTCTCAAGCGAGTGTAGCCGAAAAACCTAAACAATCCGCAGCACAAGGCCAACAATGTTGTAAAAAACCCCGCTTATCGGGGCGCCGGACAAAAGGGACTTGGGGTACCTTGTAAACGATTCGAATCTCGT
>JAYTVL010000453.1:0-14855 GCA_043744075.1 Pirellula sp.
TTGTTCGCCATTTCCTCATACTTATCTGCTTGCATTTCGGTTTCTTCGACAAACGCTTCCGCGAGGCGTATTTCGCTTTCGTCTTGTGCTTCAGATGCTGCAACTTGCGACTGAAGGCCTGCGGCAGCTTTTTCGAGTTCCGCAATCTTGCTTTCAAGTTTCGCAATCACTTGATTGGTTTGGATGGAATCATTTTCGCGCACCTCAAGAGTTGCAATGACACCCGATTCTTGGGACGGAAGTTCAATACTTTCAGCAGCAAATACCAAACATTTGTCAAAGTGATGCCAACCGCTGGCAGTGGAGTGAGCGTTAGCCTCGTTTTCTAGCTTGAGTTTAGTCCCTTTAGAAATGGGAAGCCCGGCGGGGCTTTGATTTAAGGCTCCCTTCGGTGGAGCTTGAGCGACTACGAAACCATGCGTTGTGACAACTGTTAGCAATACCACTGCAGTTCGAATTACAGTTCTTGATCGGTGTTTCATGAATGAACCATTCGCGGTTAGATCCATAGCAGAATTCTCGTCCATACACTATTTGCAAAGTCTTTGCTAAGTGCCCAAATGAGTGGGCCACGACCAACTGGAATACTGATGCGGGCCGTAGCGCCAGCCACAGCGACTTTCGCCGGAATTGTTTCAGCTTCAAGATCGAATTGCAAACGAAGCACTGAGGAATTGGGTTCAATGGCGGCAACGGCATGTTGCCCGCTATCGATTCGAGGAAGAAAAGATTTACGCAAACGGATTGGAAGCTCAGTTTGCGGCAGGCTTGTCATCATTGCGATCGGTTGGTTCCGGCCGTTTTCCATTGCAAGTCGAAATTCATATGAGTCTCGCTCAGACAATGTCGCTTCCAGAATCCAGGGCGATTCGGATTCGTGAATTGACATTAGCCATTGGCCTGTTCGTAACGGACGATCTCTCAGACTCTCTTGAACATTCCAGGTGGATACTACGCCATCTACATTGGCAACTATTAAAAGCGATTCAAGCTGTTTTCGAAGCGATGCGAGTTGGTTCGTTTCAATGGGCCGGATACTTGCGATTGTCTTGCGCTCTCCCTCCAATTCTTCCTTCTGAGACGGACTTAATGCAGTCCCTCGCAAAAGCGTAGCTTCGATGTCTTCGAGGCGTTGAGCATTGCGAAGCTGCTGAGCAAGGGTCTGTTCGTATTCCGCTGAAAGACTCGGCGATCGAAGTCGAATGAGCGGATCTCCCAATTTCACAGACTGGCCGTGTTCTACCAAGACGGCCTCCACCGTTGCGTCCATAGGCGCAAATACATGCTGTTGAACCAACGGGACGAGAATGGCTGTCGCATGCAATCGGATCGGCACGGGCAATGCAAAAACGAATGACAGGAGCGTCAATAAGACGAGCCATTTTACAGGACGCGGCCAAGAGCCTGGGCTAGCGAATGCCATTGCATTTGGTTTCGTCGTTTTGTTTGCACGCAAGGCTTTCTTCCACCAGGGAACTTGAAGTGCGGACAACCCTAACCGGGCTATCAAAGCGCATTGCTCAGAACATCGCGATGGCGGCCTATCATTGCCCGACCAAGTTAGCAAGATGGCAACATCCATTCTGAGAGGGAGCACATCGCTTGTCGCCCAACTCTGTTTCGGATTATCGGTGGCAGAGAGGTTCGCAATGAGCGGCTTGATCCACTGCAATTCTGTGATGGCGAATGTGTTCCATAGTCGAGCCAAATCGCGGTCTCTTTCTTCATATCCTTTAGGGATTTGAGCGGAAGTCATAGCGCCACCCGCTTGAAACATCGCTTGGAAAACGGACGAAGCGCGTTCGATTTGGCCAATTCCATCTGCTTTGCGATCGATTTCGACCAATCCAGCCGCACCGACCACGCGCCAACGACCTCGGATTGATTCACGTCGAAGGAGGAGAGCGTGTTCGGACTGGGCGTGTTCGCGAATCGTTTTCATCAACTTAGCCAATCCCAGTCTTGGATTGAGGCTACCGGTCAATTCGTTCATCGTATGCTCAGCGAGCGAGAGGTACTCGCGGTCACGTTCGAAAACGCGCAATCGATGCGACCGAAAATAGTCACTCATTAAATCTGCCATTTGTGCAACGAATCGCAGATAGCCGCGTTGGCTAGCTGGCCCTCCGCTTGGCGATTGAACGATCTGCAACCAGTAGTTGCCCTGTTCTTTGGGAATTAGCAACGGAGCAAAGATCAATAGTTCGGACGTCGGATTAGCTGGTCTATCGCGATTGAGCAAAGCATCGCGTGGCGGAATCAGGATCGGCTGACGCTCGCGTGCGACCGCATTCAGGACGGACAAATGGGATTCGGACGGCAGTACATCGTCTAGGTTGGGATCACAGGATTCCGCCATTCGAGGCATCGATTCCGTCGCTGTCCTTAACTGAGACTCGATAAAGTCCAATTGTTCAAAAGTAGTTCCCTCCCGAGTAGGTCCCTCCTTAGTAGGTCCCTCCTGCCGGGAGGGACTTGGCCCTGAAAACCCCTCCAGTCGAGAGGAACTCGCCCTAAATCTTCCCCGCTGCAATTCGTCGCCTTCCTGCTCCCGTTCCACCTCTCCCTCAAGTAACACATTAGGAAGATTAAGACTACCGATAAGTCGCCAAGAAAGATCCGGTAGTTGGTGCCAAAGGGCCGCTCCGGACGCTCCCATCGCGCTAACAATTTTTGGCAATGCAGCTTGAACGAAATGATCTGGTTCGATCGGAGCATGTGCTAACTTGGCGACATCCTCTACGATCAAACGAATCTGGTCTTTGGTCTGTTGAACAAAAGCGTTATCGAGTTGCAACGGACTTCGTCGGTCGACCAGCGTATCGCCGATCGAGTTACGATACATTCCGGCTCCAAAGATCGACGTCGGCGCAAAATAATTGCGCAGATTACCGAGTTCATTTGCCATTGGCACTTGAGATGCAGGATTTTCGTTATCAACGTTCGACGCACTTGTCATACGTTGGTGGGTTATCAAAATCCGGTTCGAAATACAAGACGAATGGCGGTTGAGAAACGCTAGCAAATGCCGAATCTGATTAGACTAGTGCCAAAACTCTTAAGTCCCTTCCACTAGATTGAAGCCTATTGAGCCTGAGGCGCTAGTGGTCTGGGACAGCTAAAGATTAGGGTAGTGGACGAGGCAACGAGTCCCGTATGCGACGCAAATCGCAGCGACTCGTCGCCTCGTCCACTACTATCAAACCCTAAATCTTAGCTGTCACAATGCACTAGCCGATTTCCTGCGGCGTGGCTCGGTTAGCGCCTCAGGCTCATCCAAGAAACCGGAAGGAAATTCCCTTTCTTGCACCAGGGGCAGAACCGCTTCAATGGCAAGTGACTATCCCACCAATTGCCGTTTGTGTCGGACGGCAATGTACGATTTAGGAAGAATCCACAAGAGTCTTTCCGTAATAATCTCGCAATCGGGAAAGAGTTGCTTCATTTCGGCTTTTCTTAGCAGGCGAGTCGTATCGACCATGAAATCAATTTTTTCCTTATTTGGCTTTTCTAACCAACCCCAGGGTGTAAGCCATCTTACGACAAATCGCTGCACTGAACTGGGCAGGTAATGAATAAACGGAGCCATGTAGTGAGGTTCGATGAAACATTCGAAGGCGGGTGTTTGGACCCATATAGAGGCAGCAACTCGTCGTATTTCGGCGGCAAATTTTCGCTGCTGGTCCCACGAGCCGACGTGTTCGATCACGCTGTTTGAGAATGCAATGTCGTAACTGTTATCTGCGAAATCCAACTCGCATCCGTTCCCTACAAGGGTTCTAATATTGTGATGCGGCGCTGCAGCCTGGTCCCAAAGTACGTCTTGGAGATTGAGTGAGTCAATTCTACTTACCGGTTGTGGTTGCGCAATCCAAAACGCGGGGTAACCTCCTACGTCGAGCAACGTCTGCTCTTTTTTGGGTTCCATTACGCTTAAAAATAAACCGAACCGACGTCGTCTCCAGATCTTAAAAACTTGCGTGTAAATGGCGTGAATATCAATAGGCATTATTATTTCGAAGAACTAATTCTATGAGGAATCATGTTGCTTGAGGTTACTCTTGATTGAGTGTGTGCAGCGATGGATTCCTTGTCAAGGCGTTCGCTGCTGAAATGGTTCTATTAATTCGAACCGCAATTCCAGATGTAGTTCAATTGTTTATTTCCGATGTCCAGTATGAATTACAAGGATGAAGTTTGCATGGTTTCATGTTACGGAGTAATATATTCTTAATGGTACAGGTCGACCGAAGTTCGACTGCACATCCCGTTCGGTTCCTTTTTTACGGTATTATGACCCAATCAGAGACCGCCGATTTAGAATCGACTCAAGTGCGCTCTGAGATTCGACGTTCCCGCCTGTTGATGATTTCGTATTGCTTTGCCCCAAACGGAACGATGGAGGAGAGAAACGGATGGCAACGGGCCATGTCTGCGGCCAAGGACTTTGACGTAACGCTTTTGTATTTTCCGTCGGTTTCGGTATCTGAACTCGAATCGCACGTTCCAAGCGATATTAGGCCGGGTGGATTGAATTTAATTCCAGTTTCAGAAGGTTGGTTGAGTCGATCTTTATCCCGAATCGAGGCCTTATTTTACGTTAGGTATCGACACTGGCATCGACTTGCTTATCGGGCTGCAACGAAGCTTCATTTAGAAGATCCCTTTTCCATTTCACATCTTGTTACATTGTGCGGTTTTCGTGAACCTGGGTTTGTGTGGAAGCTCAACATTCCGCATGTTTGGGGGCCGATTGGGGGTACGCATTACTTTCCAATGCGGTTTCTAAAATCATTGGATATGTGGAATCAATGTCGAGAAATAGTTCGGACCTCTCTGAATCATTATCAGCTTCACTGGTGTTCGCGTGTTCGCACGGCTATGCATCGATCAGTTGCTGTCGTTGCAGCGACTTCAGATGCACAGATTGCTCTACGGAAAGCGTTTGGCATTTCGGCTGAAGTAGAGCTGGAAACCGGCATTGACTATCCCGTTTCATCGCCGAGGCAAATCAGAAACGAGGATGCTCCCTTCAGAATTCTTTGGGCCGGGCGGCTAAGAGCTTGGAAGGGTTTGCCTTTACTTCTGCACGCAATTGCAAAACTTCCTAAATCGGTACCGATCGAATTGCGTATCCTAGGAGATGGCAGAAGCAAAAAAAGCTGGCAAAAACTTGCTCAACGATTAGGAATTGCAGAGAACATTGAGTGGATTCCATGGCCGAGTTATCGGGAGACGCTGCCTTACTATAGTTGGGCTGATGCATTTGCATTTACCAGTTTGCGAGATACTTCGGGTACTGGTTTGCTCGAATCGCTCGCCGCTGGTTGTCCAATCATTGGTATGAATCATCAAGGGGCATTCGACATAATGACAGATCAATGCGCAATTCGCATTCGACCAACGGAATGGCAGGCGACTGTGGATGGTTTTCGAGATGGAATTGAATCATTGACGCGAGACCCGAGAAAACATTTATGTTTGAGCCATGGCGCTTTGGAGCGTGCAAGAGAGTTTGAATGGCGAACGAGGTCCTCGTGCTTTCCAAGCATTTATCGAAGGGTTTTGAAGCAAGCGAGCTGTTTTGATGCAATCGTCCCGCTTGATATGATGACAGATGTTGAAGCAACCTCATCCGCGCGGTTGGATATGGCAAATTCCTAATTGCAATGGTTAAGAGTTGATGCAATTCGGTCCGAACGACATAAAAATAAACAATCGCACCTATTGGATTGGAATCTCGGCCTGTGTACTGCTTGGGCTTTTTCTGCGATTGCTTGCCGTCGGCACACGTTCGTTTGATTCGGATGAAGTCTACGAGTTAAATCATTTGTCCCTAGATGCGTGGACTGTTGCGAAGGATGGAGATGGTTTCCCGCCATTATTTCGCTGGTTAATGAGTTGGTGGGTGCTTGTTTCCGGTCCCGAGTATAGTCGACTTTTTTCTATCCTATTCGGTCTAGCGACGGTTGTTGTTTGCTCGGTCTTGGCTCGACGAATTGGAAACGACTCGACGGGCTTGGGAACTGCTTTTTTCGGTTCCATTTCCGCACATCAAGTCACATTTGGCCAATCACTGCGTGCCTATACTATCCACCTGTTCGCCGTAAGCCTTGTGATGCTCGCAGGTTGGCTAGTTTCGAGAAATGCATCAAAGAGAAACTGGGCTTTCTTGGTTTTAAGCTCTTTTTTTGCTCTCGGAACACATTACTACAGTGTTTACTTCCTTGCAGCAACTTGGGTGTTTGTTTTTTGTCATCTTCGACGCGATCAATTGCGACTCTATGTTTTATGCGCGATTGCGCTTTCGATCCTGTGTATACCTTGGATTTTTTGCTTACGGATTGATTTGTCAAATAAATTGCCGGAGGAATGGAAGAACAAATTCGATTTTACTTGCTGGGCTTACTTGTACTTGTCTTTGATTCAGGGATGGGCTATCGGTCCATCTTCAATCGAATTGCTAGTCCTTCCAAAGCGACTCGGCATTATCGCGATTGCGCCTTGGGCGGTAATGGGATTTGGGTTTGCTACTATGGTTGTTAGTTTGAGCCGTCGAAGCATTGATTTTCGGACCCAAGCTTGGCTCGTTGGAATGCTCGCGGTCATACCAATTCTTTCGGGCGCAGTTACACTTCTTATGGATTCCACTTTTGCTTCGCGCTATGTTGCGGGATTGTCGGTCCCCTTGGCCATTCTTATTGGGGGAGGAATGACTTGGACAGGGAAGGTGATCCCAATGGTTGCGACGTACGGGTTGATAGCGATTAATTTGTTGTCCGTATTCAATCGCAGTTTCGTAGAAAAATATGACAGAGAGAATTATCGATCTCTCGTCGCGAAGGCAACCAACATAGAGAAGAATCCAGCCATTATCGTGCTCTCCTGCTACACCGCCCCTGCAGTTGAACGCGAGCTGTTGCCTTCGTCGCCTTTATGTGTTCTGGGATTTGGAACTGGTGAACCGGATGATTGGAAACAAGAGCTTTTGCGATTTAGAAAAAAACTAGTACAACGAGAAAAGGTGTTTCTAGTTGTAGACTGGATGCACTCTCGAATCTATGAACCGAAAAAGCTAGAGCGCATGCTTTCCCGGATTGACGCTGAATTAGTAGAAAGAGTTTCAAATACCACAAGCTTGTATGTTGGTCGCACGGAGGCCTTGATAAATAGCCTTGAGACTTGGGAGGGCGACAAATAACGGGTGGCGGAATTGGTACAATCTGGCCTTTCACATTCAATTTGCAGCATGCCACAAATGAGACGGAACAAAGGGGTCAGGCCTCTTTGCTTGATATGTTGCGTGTTTCCGGATGATTCAGCGTTTCTGACAGGAGGGAATCTGGCAAGGTCACCGAGTGCCGATGAAGCTGGGGGATTGAATCGCGGCAATGCGTCCACATGGACGCAAACGGATTCGATTTCCTGCCCCAAAAAGCATCAAAGAGGCCTGACCCCTTTTTGCCCTTCCTGACCTTCAGACCCCTTTAGGTCGCACAACTTCCTGTTATTTCAAATCCCATATCAGCAATCATTTCGTAGTCTTCTTGTGGCGTCTGTCCTTGCGTTGTCAAGTAATCGCCAACAAAGATGCTATTGGCAACATACAACCCAAGCGGTTGTAACGTTCGCAAGTGTCGCTCTCTGCCACCTGCTATTCGTAGCTCGCTTTTTGGGTTCACGTAACGAAACATACAAAGCGCTCGCAAGCAGTCTCGCGGATTCAGATACTCTTTGCGCTCCAGCGGTGTTCCATCAATTGAATGCAGGAAATTGAGCGGGATAGATTCCACCGATAATTCGTTTAGCTCAAATGCCATCTGGACAATGTCCTCATACTTTTCGCCCATGCCGATTATTCCGCCACTGCAAAGCGCCATGCCTGCTTTACGAACATTTTTCAGGGTTTCCACGCGGTCATCAAATGTGTGTGTCGTGCAAATGGAGGAATAGTATTCGCGACTCGTGTTAAGGTTGTGATTCACTTTGTCGACACCCGCCGCTTTGAGACGTTTCGCTTGGTCTACGTCAAGCAAACCGAGGCAGGCGCAAATATTCAGTCCGTACTTTTCTTTAATCACTGGAACAATCGTCTCGACGGCGTTCATCTCCCTCTCATTGGGTGCCCGACCGCTGATAACGATACAATACGTCTTACTTTTACGTTCAGCTGCAATACGTGCACCGTCTAGCAATTTGTCTCGGCTAAGAATGTTGTATTTCGGAATCGGTGCGTCGGAGATTTTGGATTGACTACAGTAGTTGCAATCCTCGGGGCATAATCCGCTCTTGGCATTCATCAAGAAGTACAGCTGGACTGTCTTGCCGAAATACTGATGTCGAATCTTAAACGCACCGGCGATCACATCCAGCAACTCATCGTCGGTCGTTCTCAAAATTGCAAGTGCTTGCTCGCGGGTGGTGGATTGGCCAGCCAGAACGGCGGAGGCAAGACTTTGCCAACAAGAATCTGCGTTAGCTTCTGTGTTGAGTTCGAAGGTAGATGAGAGCATGCGTATATCTGTGGAAGGAATGATTGACGATCCGTTAGTCCGCAAAAACGTATTGTCCGGATAATGCGATTTGCGCCTATCCGCCCCGCGATGCCGCTTTCGCAGTGATTGAGGATTATACATCGAAAACCTATTCTGCCAAAGGGTTTACGTTGTACCGAATAATCGCTAGAGGTTGTACCCAACCACATTTTCTTGATTTGCTTGCATTTGTCGGACGATAGGAACTGAACGCGTTACTTTTCGGCGGGTGTACTTCTTGCATTCGTCAAAAATCCTTAGTCCACTCCGTGCAAAGAGACTTCATGGCTCATTCAAGCCCATACCTAAACGATGTGGAGGATTCACAGGACGAAGACCTCAAACTGCTGTCTCGTCGTAAAAGTACCAAGGATGGAGCCCAACCTCAATCTCCGCTGGAAACGTACCTCCGCGAGATCAATGAGATGAAACTGTTAACTGCCGAAGACGAGCAAATGCTCGCCAGGCTTATTGCGCAAGGTGACGCCCAGGCTCGTGATCGAATGGTTCGAGCCAACCTTCGATTGGTTGTAAACATCGCTAGAAGCTACGTCGGAAAAGGCCTTGCCCTCCAAGACTTGATCGAAGAAGGAAATCTAGGATTACTTCGCGCCGTTGAAGGATTCGATCCTGAAATGGGCACGCGGTTTAGTACTTATGCTAGTTATTGGATCAAACAGTCGATCAAACGCGCTTTGATCAACTCGTCCAAGACAATTCGTATTCCAGCGTACATGGTCGAATTGTTAAGCAAATGGCGGCGCGCAACCGCTCGGCTGAACGATGAACTCGGTCGAATGCCGACGCAAGAGGAAATCGGACGCATCCTTGGGCTGCCGAAGAAAAAGCTGCCAATCATCAAAAAGGCAATTCAAGTCTACAACGCGACGCCGCAAAGCGATCAATCAGACTCTGGTTGGTCCATCGGCGAAATGGTGATGGACGAAAGGGCCAAAAGCCCTGATGAAGCGATGATCGATCACGACGTTCTAAAAACGGCCATCGAATTATTGGAAACATTGGATACGCGCGAAGCGACAGTTCTCAGAATGCGTTTTGGACTTAACGATACTCCACCACATACTCTGAAAGAGATTGGTGCTGAGCTTGGACTAACTAGAGAACGCGTACGTCAAATCGAGACAGAAGCGTTAGCTCGTTTGCAACATGCACTCAAGGATCCAAAAGAGCGCATGGGATTAGCCTAGTGATTTATCCAGATTGAAAATAAGAGCTGGTGCTTGCGTGGCACGGGCGTCTCGCGCGTCTCGCCCGTGATTTCATGGTTGAGACGTCCATGCCATTTTTGCACGGGCACTAAAATTTAATGTGGACAAAGCAATGGGAGCGTCAGAGTCAAAAATTGGGGTTCCCGACATCACGCGGAGCGTGATGAGTACGTTCTGATCACGCTGCGCGTGATCGTTCCTGGCATCGCATTCCGAAAACTTGAGTTTGACGCTTCACTTGCGATCCTCTTCAAAACGGGATGCGGGCGCTTAAATTGATTAATCAATTAACTTCCGCCAACTCAATAATATCCGATGGCGAAATTAGCCGATCGTGATGACGGGTCGCAGTCGTCGCGCACATCGTTCGCAATCCGTCGAACCTCCTTTGCTTCAGGCCCGATAACGCGGAACTGTACAGGAAATCCGACCGGCGGGCCAAAATCCAATCGCATGACGCGGAGAGAAGCATCCGAAAACAGCGGGTCTTGCTCAAATCGCGTCTTGAGTTCCGTACGCAATGCTTCTCGCGCGGGAACGCCTGTCGTTTGAATTACAAGTTTGGCAAAGCTAGGAAGCTAACTACCAGCACAATGACCAACGCTTCAATAAACGAGCGAATGAACTCTCCCACCGACTCTTCGACAACATGCGGCTGGAATGCAATATTTCCTATGCTAACTCCTACGGGGACCTGTTCTCGAATGATATCGAGTTCCTTTGCCAGCGATTCTCCGAGCTGCAGGACATTTCCGCCTTTGTTCATCACAACCCCCACGACCACGGCAGGCTTTCCGTTATATCGAACAAGGTAGGTGGCGGGATCTTCATAGCCGCGTTTAACGATCGCAATATCATCAAGGCGAAGAATTCGTCCATTTGCTTGCACCGGCACTGCCTGGACTTGTTCAATCCCGTCAAAGTCCCGAGAGACTCGAACGTGAATCCGATCCGTTGCCGTATCGATGCTCCCAGACCGCATAAGGACGTTTTGCTTTTGGACACTTGCAAAAATTTGTTGCGGAGAAACACCTAGAGTTGCCAACTTTTGATGTGAAAACTCGATGTAAATCCGCTCAGGCTGATCGCCTATAACATCGACTTTATCTATGTCAGCGACACGCAGTAGTCGCTTCCTTGCCGACTCGCACACTCGCTTGAGTTCCGCTGGTGAATAGTCCTCTCCTTGAAAGGCATATAGCGCCGAATAAACGTCGCCGTACTCATCATTGACTGCCGGGCCAACGACTCCCTGCGGAAGATCGCCCTTGATATCACCAAGTTTCTTGCGAACCTGATACCAAATATCAGGAACTTCACGCGATGGTGTAGAGTCTTTTAGTTGAACTAGCGTCAGCATCTTGTCAGGCAAACAATACGTTTGCACATAATCCAAATAGGGCGTTTCTCGCAATTTGACCTCAACAACGTCGGCAACCTGCTGTTGCATCTCTTGCGAAGTAGCTCCCGGCCAAACTGCAGAAACGATGCCGGTTTTGATCGTAAACGATGGGTCTTCGGCTCGTCCCATTTGGAAATAAGCTTGAAGACCAGCCAAACTACAAGCAATGATCAGGAACGTAACGAAAGCCGGATGGGTAACCGCCCAGCGAGATAGATTAAGTTTGTTGTCGCTGCTAATCGATGTTGTTCTTTTGGGAAAAGTGCTCATGGCCGGCTCACTGTTTCGATTCCCAAACACGTACGAGAGAGTTATCATCGACACGTTGGACACCTGCGCTAACTATTCGGTCCCCAGAGAGAAGAAGTCCTCGCACAATCGCGGTTTGATTGCGGTATTGGATTATTTGGACAGATACAGCTTCGACTCGACCAGAAATAGGTTCGATGCGCCATACGATGGGTAAGTCGTTGCGGCTGGCGATTGATGTGATGGGTATGCAAAGTCCATTTTCAGTGCTGTCGCCAAGTTGTATGGAAACGGTCATACCTATAGCTAACTCAGGCGCTGACTCTTTTGGCCTGAACCTCGCATCAAAGGTTCGGGAAATCGGATCGGCCATCGGAGATAGCTCACGCAATTCAGCTTGCAACTCCAGTCCAGGCCGCGACCAGAACTTAGCCGATGCTTGCAATTTCTTGACGTCCGCAACAAGGCTCTCGGGAAGGCTGACATTAGCCTCAAGTTCATCCGATTGCATCAATTGAAGAACAGCTTGCCCTACATTGACCACTTGGCCAGCTTCGGCTTGAATAGCAATTGCAAGGCCATCCGAATCTGCGACCAAATCGCAATACATTCGCTGGTTAGTAGCCAGAGCTAGGCGACGCGAGGCTGCATCCACTCGAGCTTTTGCAACATCTCGATTGGCAAGCCCAAGCTCATAGTCGGATTGGCTAACCGAACCGGTTGAACGAAGTTGTAGCAAACGTTTTTCCTCCGCGGACGATTGTTTCAAGAGGGACTGAGCAGAGACTGCGTCGGCTTCCGCGACCCTCAGTTGCAAGTCCAAATCTTCGGGGTCCAATCGAAAAAGGACTTCTCCCTTTTTGACTCGCTGTCCTACTTCAACGATTCGTTGCGAGATCTTGCCGGCTACTCGGAATGACACAGACGCTTGATAGCGAGGCTGTAGCGTCCCGGTGAAGGCGTGTTTTGGACCGATTGCTCCCCGATCTGATCTTATGGTAAACGCACGGACAACCAATTCGGTTCCGTTGGCATTCAGTCGCGAAATCCTCGAGTCTCCCTCTAAGCCCGAAGCAACTGGTTTTTGCTCATTTTGGAGATTGTTGAATGCAAATGCAGCTCCAATCGATGTGATCGCGAGCACCAGAGCACCGATCAAAATGCTTCGTTTTGAGTATTTCACCTTGAAATTCCTATGTTTTCTTGCCAAGCCGTCATCTTTTGACTCGGCGCCAATTTTGTTCGAATAAAAAAGCCGTCGAGCGGCAATACCAAAAGTAGATTGGGACCAATGTCCCGATCCATTGCTTGGACGGGACAAATGGTCCCAGCCTACCCTCCTTTCATCCGGTATCTTTCACCCTGCCGCTCGCCTTAGGTTCAACTGTCCTCAGACCAACTTACGGCTGTTCGTTTTTCAGACTCCAAAACTTGGCTTGAAGCATTTGTTTTAAGTTCGACATGGATTCGTTGTAGTCCGCAAGCATCATAGTAGGCTGCCAATTGAAGCCATTTAAAAGTGTGCAGCAGTGGACGCGAATCGCATTGAATGGATCGTTGATTCCAATTGCAGGCAATGACGGACTGGAGTAAGTCAGGATTTGGCTACCGTAATTGATGGCCCAAAATCCGAACACAAACTCCTCAGGTGTGAGGCTATCTGGAATGGTAAGTTCGTTGCTTTGAACCGCGTCACGAACGATGCCGGCAACGATTCCCATGCACTGTCCTTCACATTGTCGGATCAGCATCTGACGCTGTTCGGAGGATTTGTCCCATATGCTTTGGTTGCGGATACACTGCTCTACGAGGAAGTCATCTGTGCAATGTTGTGTAAAAAACTCGCAGGCTGCCCCCAAAGCCATCATCCGCATTCGTGCATTTCCCAAAACGGCGCTTGACTGTTCGAAAAGTTTTCGGCGCAGCTCCATCGATTCGACTGCAAGTGCCAAGACGATTTCTTCTTTGTTAGGGAAGTGATTGTAAATAGTCCCTTTCGCATATTCCATTTGCGAAGCGACCCGATCCATACTCAAGCCTTGAAATCCCTCGGCGATCAAAATAGGCCTAGCGACTCGGAGTATTTCCAAGCTTCGCCTTTCCAATTCCCGTTGCTTTCGTGTTAATTCAACCATGACGTCAATTATTGACGATTAGTCAATAATTGCAAGGACAGAATTCAATTTTTAACAGGAAATCGCAAAATCGGATATATTTTTAGCTGGGCTTAGGCAAGCGGCAGATATAAATTTACCTTCTGTACGACGGACATCCTTGTCCGTCGTGCCTTTCGACGGACTTGGAAGTCCGTCGTACGGTAAGGTCTTATCTGCCTCTTGCCTTAGTGCGGCTGGGTACTCGTGGTCAAGTTCGGACTCCCACGCCAGCCGCATCCAACCTTGCGTTTTTCTACTCAATACCAAAAAAAATAAAGAGTTCTCATGAAACTTTACCAGGTCAGCAAGTTGGTCGCTGCGATTTTTGCGGTTATATGCGCAATCAATCTGCCAAGCCTCGTTTTGGGACAAGAAAAACCATCGGACGCAAAGTCCGCAGCAAACTCAGGTGACTCGAAGAAGACTGACGATGTCGACGGTCAGAGCTTTTTGCGTATCAAAAAAACGGAAAATGGCGATCCTGAGTCGTTGCAAGTAGCGATTGCTCGGTATACGTTCGACCAAGGCGAATTCAAGGGCGCGTACGTAGACCTTATTGGTGCGGTACATGTGGGCACAAAAGAGTACTACCAAGAACTGAATAAGAGGTTCAAAACGTACGATGCAATGCTTTATGAATTAGTCGCAGACCCTTCCGCGAACAAACCAGATAAGCGAGCGAAGCGAGGTGGATTCAATCCGTTGGGCTCTTTGCAAACGGGCATGAAAGATGTCCTGCAACTTAAGTTTCAATTGGACGAAGTGGACTACAACCAAGCTAACTTTGTTCATGCAGATATTAGTGGTGAAGATTTCCTTGAAGATATGAAACAGCGAGGCGATAGTTTCATTGGGATGTTCGCACGAATGATGGGTGCGGGCCTTGTCGCCCAAAACAGCAAGAAAGGAACCGCTCAACAAACAGAGCTGTTTGCCGCAATGCTTTCCAAGGATCCAATCAAATTGCGACGCGTCATGGCAGATCAGTTTGAATCCATGGACAGTCAAATGGCCGGTTTGGCGCACAAGGACGGCAAGAGTACTTTGCTTACGGAACGAAACACAAAAGCCTTCCAAGTTATGGAAAAGGAAATGAAAAAGGGCAAGAAGAAACTTGCCATTTTTTACGGCGCCGGGCATTTGCTCGATATGCATCAACGACTAATACGCGACTACAAAACAACCCAAACAAATCTAGAATGGCTCGACGCATGGCCGCTCAAGTAAGCATCGCGCGGTAAAATGAAGTCGTAGTGGATCTTGTTAAAGATCCTTCCGTTCGGGC
>JAYTVL010000454.1:0-55036 GCA_043744075.1 Pirellula sp.
ACCACTACAGGCTGCGACAGTTATTTTCCAATCGATGCTAACTAAGCAGCCCTTCATAAGTACGTATGCAAAACAAGTAGGCGAGTCTCTCCGAGACTCGCAGCAATCAGCGTCTCTGAGAGACGCTGCTACGTGAATTAGCCGAAGCAACTTATGCCCAGGTGCTTATGGTGAACCAAAGCACTCGAAACATAGTCTTGCTTTGTCGATGATGATGCGTCTGACGCAATGTCTGAATGGTCACGACAGTTTCACGCAGGGATCAAGCAAACAATGAAAATCTTTGGCCGAGTTCAAAATGGAGTTGTGGTATTCGACGGACCGCAAACTTTTCCTGAAGGGACGGAGGTAATCGTGACGACGCGCTCGTCGCCGGCGATCCAAATCTCCAAGAATCAAAAACACGTTGAATTTCCTTTGATTCACTCGTCAAAACCCGGAAGTTTGCAATTGACGAACGAGATGATTGGACAAATCCTCGACGACGAAGACATCGAGGCGATAAAGAAAACTTGGGATTGATCTCCCGGATTACTACTCCAAGTTGTCGGTCGGACTGAATTCGTTGAAAAGCGTCCGGATCATTTCGCGAAAACCGGTTCTAGATACGTAAGGTGACTCGCTTATGAATCCGCAGCGGCGAAAAGGCCGAGGCCAAAATGGGAACCGTACCCAAGCGAAACAGTCCGATCTGGTTTTACTGGACCTGGAAAACGCATTCGGATGGCGTAGGCTACGTCGACCGGCGGTGATTTGGTTCGACGCGAACGAATGAAATGGCGCAGGTGCAGCGTGTCATCATTCCACGGCAGGATTTCGATCGACTGGGCGATTGGAAAACCGCGAGACTGAAGCTCTGCGTTAATTTGGCCAGCGATCGAATTCTTGCCACGAGGCTTTAAGTATCGGGGAGGCACAAACGGAGTTACGCTTGTCCAAGTCATTGCTCCGTCGACCGGTCCAAGAAGTTGAGAAATTGGAAGTTGAAAAGGTTCTGGAAGCAATCGCAGTGATTGCAAGTCGCCGCTGCCAGCGAGTGCCAACTGCATTTCTCCGACGCCGCCTTTTGTCCAAGTGCGACGAAGAGTTTTAATTGCATGTTGTGCGGAATCGCCAAGTCCCATTGGAGCGTGAATCAAGATGTGATCGAGATGCCGGTCATTGTCCAAATCGAGCGGCAGGATATGGGCGTGTGCGTGTTCGCCAGTGAGCGGATTTCCACGTCCATCTTTGCCGGTAAGTTCTGGGCAGTTAATATGTTTTCCATTGCCCGCTCGACCAATCAATGCGCGGTGCAGCAGTTCCGCTTGAGGCAAAGTTCTCGTGACAGAAGGCAGAGCCGATTTGTTGCCGCTTGGACTGGTGATGGCTATTAACATCGTGGTGACAGATTTTGCACTTGGACGTGCCGCCCGACGTGGCACCCCGACTTCCAACGAATTGCTGCGTCGCCAAAAGACGACCCGCTGTGAACCGGGTGGCTGGCTCCAGCGTTGTTGCTTCCACCATGAAGTGTCTCGTTGCAAACAGTCAATCAAATCGACTGGATACGGAAGAACGATCCTTGCGCGATCCTTAAGAAGCCTTGCGGATGGTTTTTTATTTCCCTCAGGTAGCGGGAATTCTCGCAGGATGTTTTCGACAATCGGCGTTCGCCAGTTGACATAGTCATCGTTCGCGATGGCGGCCATTGTTGTGATTTGCTCCCAGCCACGCCCCTGCTGCTGGCCAGATTCATGAGGAATCGCGTTGAACTCTATCGTTTCAGCCAATTCGTTATCCAGCACTTCTGCTTCGACCCAACTCTCGCTTCGACCAAGATAGCCGAGACAATCGACCAGTCGCGAAAAAAGTTCATGCTCCTCGTTCGTGAGGTCACAGTCCCAACGGATCACCAACTCGTTGTCGCCGATGTTGGCCCAAGTATCAAACACGAGAGTCGTCTTTTCACGGCCTTTATCGAGTGTGCCGACCGGCATGAAGTGTCGGCTGTGTGCGGCGCTGGCCGAGGGAAGACGATACGACGGCAGTACATTCGCCAATTTCAGGAACAGTGATCGTCCAACTTCGGGAATTTCACTCCAATGATGCGTATTGAAACCGCATGCGACGAAAGCTCGCAGCATTCGCCATGGACTGGGTGGCCATTCGATTTGGCCTTCGTTTACGTGATATCCCCACGGTGTCGCATGGTACCGACCGGCAGGAAAACGGATTTGGATGCTTGGCATTTTATTCACCGTCCTCATCCGATTCTTCGTTGTCGTCGCCTGCGACTTCGTTGTCCTTGTCCTTCGCTTTTTTCAAGTCATCTTCGAACTTCACCGTGGTGTGGACCATCGACTTGCCACATTTTTCAATTGCCGATTTCGCGGCGGTTTCCAATTCCAGAAGTGTTGGCAACGAGTACCCAATCGGCCGAGTTGCTTCGATTTTCTCACGGTTGATGGGTTCGAGGTCGCAGGCCGTCCGCAATCGCAAATCTCCATCGAGCAATTTGCGAACGCGGTACAATGCGAGCGTAATCAGCAGTGTTTCCGCATCTTTATCGAGTCCAAAACCCCGAATTTGTGCCAAGTCGAAATTGATATGGCAAATGATCTTGTCGGCCACAAATTCATCGCGAGAGAAAGGGACGTTTCCAAAACCACTTTTTGTATCACCCGATGGATTCACATGATCATTCTTGACGCCACCGGACGCGGCGACTCGCGCACCGTAGGCCTCAATGAACGCAGAAAGCGAGCGGGCTATGCGGAGTCTTCCACCGGCGAGTTCTTTCTTCGCCAGAAAAACGCCATGGATCAGACTGCCAACGTCGAACTTAAACAAGACTTCTGCCAGTAATTTGCGGTCAATCGGACCTTCCTCAAGTCCGCCGAGAGCGGCCTTCAGTTGGTCCATGAATGTCTTATCTTTGCCTTCGAGCAGATACGGACTGTTGATTCGGTGTGATTCGAGCATCGAGTCAGTCAGAAACTTTCCTTTGCGTTCGACTGTGACGTGACTGATTCCTTTCAAACAGGCGACAGGTTCATTCTGAGCCGCGTTCCAGCAAACCGTTTCAAGTCGATTGGCCATACTTTGGGAACTTTCGACGAGCAGGTTTTGACCATCACGAGTTTGATAGGTCGCTGCTCCAAGGCTGGGAAAACCGGTCGGTTGAAACCGGTCTCCCTGAATCGGTTGGAGTTCCACCGAAAACAAAATTCGGTTCGAGTTGTCGAGACTTTTGAGATCAGACATGTAATTTCTTTTTCTGATTGGGGTCGAGAGTTGAGAGAATCGACGAAGCGCTTCGCCGGTCGATGGGGAAAACTAAAGCAGCAGCCCACAGTCGGGCAGTCGCTTGATCAGTGATAGCTGCCTGCAACGGCGGACGAATTCCGGATGCGCGCAAACGGCTAATTGCAATCTGTGTGGCCGTTGAGCCGTCGCCGGAAATTAGCCGAGCAATCATGCTCGACTCCGCCGGAATGGATTGGCCGTTTGGCAGTTTCCAAGGCATGCACGCCAGTCGCATCGCAAGCCAAGCTTCCGGGATTCTTGTGGCCGTGGACGCTGGTGGAAACGAGATCTGTTTGAAGTTCCATTTGTCCCACTTGACGGCCATCAACGCGCGAGCCAACTCGAAGGTCAATTGCAGATCCACATGGCCATCGAGCAACAACGCTAAATCTGAGAGGCGAGCACTGCATCCAAATGGCGAGACCAATCGACATAGCCGCTCTCCTTTAGCAGCAGACTCGATCAGCCGGCGCTGAACAATCGCTGCGCAATCCGCAAATGAATCGCGACCGGACACAACCACTCGCGGATCTTTCACCAAGCGTTTGTCGGATGTATTGAACTGACGGGCTCCGCGTTGCAACGGCAAGCAATGATGGCGTATCGGATCAAATGCGCGACCTTCTTTCGAGTAAGCCGTCGCCGCACTGCCGAGCGCGACCGCAAGCCGAACTTCGGGCGAACGTTCGAATCCAATCGCATTGATCCATTCGGGACGCAGTGGTGGAATCGGCCCGGCGTCAATCGCTGTTCCGCTGGCCTGCATTGATTCGATTGCCACCGCACAGCGCAGAACTTCACGCCAACGTTCCGGAGTGTCATCGTGTGTTAAGGCGGCCAAAACTGAATCGGCAAGCAACCTTTCACCATTCGCGAATCGTGCTGGAGCGTTCTTGTCTCGGGCCTTCCTCTGTAGCCGGTCAAGCCAAGCCGCCAGATCGTCAATTAAGTATGCCCGTGGATGTTGCCGAACGCTGATTCGGCCAAGTGGAACAGCCAAAGTCGATTGTCCGTTCCGCTCTAAATATCCGAAACGAACGAAGGACTCAATGCCGCGTGCAACACCCAGTCGGCTGATCGCGCGCACAGCATCAATGGGTCGATTTGCGGTCTGGCGTCCTAGTTGCAAACGTGCATCGCACAGCAAACCAGACACGTCTGGCAGGGTGGCGGGGCGATTCCAAATCGGCATCCATTGTTCACCTCGCTGTGCTTTTTCTAAACCGGGCGAACCGAACCCAGCAGCATGCGCGCGAATCGCAAATGGCGCACTGGCACGACTCGATGCGTTCGGGTCAAGTCGCCGAGTCGATCGAGCGCTGAATAGAATCGCGCCTTCCATCATCAGAATAAAATCCCAAGCATTGACCAAACTGTCGCCACCCGTTCCGGTCGATGAATTCGCGCCACCCGCGTTTCCCGGTTGAAACTGTCCGATTGCGCTTGGAGCAAGTTGATTGGCTGGAGCTGACCAAAGTGAATTCTGTAGTAATGTCTTGGAGTTCTCCCGGTGTGCACCATTTTCTGATGCTAAATCGAAAAGCGCACCGAAGACTTGCATTAGGTTGTTGGTAAAGTCCAGGTTTCCATCGTTGCCTCCTGTACCCAACAATGAGGGCCATTGCGGCGTGCCGTCTTCGTCCAGGACGACTGCGGCCGATATCCAACTCGCATGATGTCCGCGCCACGCCTTTCTGCAATCAGGAATCAATGTCTCCTTCAGTTTCTTGAACTTCCGATCCGCAGCCGCCAACACGCGTTTGTAACCGACATGCACTTTAAGTCGATCTGCTTCCGCTTTGGTTGCGGGACGGGATGCTGGAGCGACAAGCCCTTTGAGCGTTTCCATTTCATCCTGCAAACTCACGAGTTCTTTGGGCGATACGCCCGCTTTCAATTGCAATGATTTGATTAATTCCGAAGTTTGCAGGAACGTTTCGCTCGCTGCGAGAAGTTCCCTTTGTTCGTTCGTCTGAAACGATTTATTTGTCTTCGTTCTAGCTTTGATCGAACGAATGACGCCATCGGCTATGGCGATCGAATCGAGCAGCTTCCGCGCGTCAGCTACCCCCGTGCGATAACGAGCGAAACGTGGTGCAGTCGATGATTCTAGCGGTGCCAACCCCGGATCATTCTTCTTGAAGAACCCCGAGCCTTTGTTCCAAGGCGAAATGATCGGCGTCGGCTGATACTCGTTCAGGAAGAACGCCTCCAAATCATCTTGTGACAATCTCGTCAACAAACAAAAGTGTTCGTTTTGCCACCAGCCTCGCGCCGATGGATCAGCTTGTTCGGCGACGAGTCGCAAAATGCCCAAGGCTTTTAGGTAGTTAGCCAGCGGTGCTGGAGAACATCCCTTCAATTCGTGAAGATGTAAATTCATCGTGCTGACTCCAATTGCATTGCTGGATCTGGTGTGTCCAATTTCGATGCGCGAACGTCAGCGGCACGAAAAATAGATTCAAGATAGGCAAGCGTCATAGGACCATGTTGCTCAACCAGCCCCAAACACCGTTCTCGCCAACTCGCGCCCGTGCGCGACGAAAGTCCTAGGCGAGCTGGTTCGAGTGTCAGTTTTAGCTCGGGTGTCAATTCACCTGATCCGTTGATTTCAATCACTGGCAGTCGATCGCCTTCACGAACGCCACGTATGGGCAAGCCGCGTTCGTCTCGATCGCGATAGTCTTGGTCCTCAGGCGAGGCGTGAAGCGCGCCACGAACTTTACCGTGATGCGACGCGATCAAGTAAACAAGCAAGTCGAATTGTTCAGGTGTGCAATCCAGTAACGACTGAACTGCCTCAGGAATTGGTTCTGACGATGCTTCGCGTTGGATTGCCAATCCCATTTGTTCAAATGCTTCGGCCCAGTTGCCGACGAGTGCTAGATGATTTGGTTGATACTTTTCGAACAACGCAAAAATCGCCAACGCACTTGCCAGCTCATGCCGAAAGCCCGGTCGCGATTCCAACCTGAAGGAATTCTCACTCCCCTCGCCCTGTACTCGGCCAGCCTCAACAGAAAACTCGTAGAGTACCGGCGGTTTCTTCCAAGCACCCTTCGGTCCTTTGGCAAGATCCATTCGCGTAGGTCGCTCACTATGCTTGAGCAAGCCTTGAAAAGCAGGATGCGATTTTCCGAGGTCGTGCCAAATCGATACGAGCTCCAAAACGTGACGCAGCTCCTCAGGAAGACCGATGCTCCTCGCGATCGAATTGAGTTGGTCTGCAACTTCATGACTGTGACAGGCAATTGTCTTCCAACCGTTGTTGATGCTCAGTGCTTCGCAACTTTGCTGATAGTCGGATCGCACGGCAGCTTCAATCACCATTTGTACGACTTCAACCGGTGGAACTGGAGCTTTCGAATCAGGATCAAATCCATTAGTTACCTGATAACCACCGCAGCTTGCATCCACACAGATGACTCGACCGGGTAGCAGGTTTTCTCGCTTAGGTGCATACCATATTCCGTCGATCCAATCCCAAATCCAAGCTCGCATTTTGCGCTTGAGCTTTGGTTTACGGTTGTCCTTGGTTTCGCTGCCACATAACCAATCGCGGGCTTTGAGGAACGGCACGCTGCAGAGTTCACGACGATGCGGTTGATAATCTGTGGGCGGCTCGGCCTCCTTTGCCAACGTCAGCCAAAAGACCTGTAGATCGCGTTCGTCTCCACTTCGAATGAAGCGGCTGATGTCGAGGTCTGCACCGGTCAAGTCGGGTGTGGTGTCGAACAGTTCGTCAAATTCCGTTCGCAGTAAAAGATGAGCAGGCGAATAAGGGTATAGACTCGCTCGTGCATCGGTTGACAGACTCTGTTCGTATTCCTCGATCGCTTTGACGCTAACGTCACTCAGGGTTTGGATTGCATTCCACGCCGCTTCCAATTCTTCTGCCGTGTACGGCGAACTAGTCTTATCTTCGTGTCCGCGATCAACGACAATGACTGTGCCATTGCCACCGTAGCGAGCACAGCGACCAAATCGCTGCACTAAACTGGGCCAAGGTGCGAGCTCAGTAACCAGACAAGTCGCAGAGATATCGATGCCCGCTTCAACAACTTGAGTTGCCACGATGATGCGATCGACGCCCCGCTTGCAAGATTCACGTGTCAGAAAGCGCTCACGCCACGATTCGCGTTCGGCTGGGCGGAATCGACTGTGAACCAGTTCGATGCCTTCCGTACGACCGTTCTTCACCAATGTGTTGTAAGTTTCGACAGCGCGATCAACCGTGTTACAGACGACCAGTGTGATTCGTCCGTTTTCACCGGCAGTTGACTTTTCATGAGCTTCTTTAATACAAGCTACGAAGTCATTAGTTCTCTTGCTGTCAATCGTTTGCGTTGAGCATGACTTCTTAATTTCCCAAAGAACACCAGTACGATTTGATGGCGAGATGGAGCAAATATCATTTGTCCAGATTGAATGGAATTCCTCAGTGTCCACACTCTTAAGCCAATCAGGTTGTAGCGTTGCGCTCATCCACCAAGTTACACAGGGCCGTAATGATTGACTGGCATCAGAATCTCTAAACGCTTGTAATTGAGCCGAGGTCGCCAAGCCGACGTCCATCAACTGCACCTCGTCCATTACCCAGAGAGCATCGTGATTGAGCAGGCCAAAATCAATCGGCCAACGCGCCCGTGCTGCGGAATAGCCCCGATTGAGTGCCCGCGACAGCAACATATCTTGCGTTCCGATTAGGATCGCTGAATTCTCTGGCGCATGATGCCAGTCTGCTTGGTCTACACCACCCATGAGCATGTTGACCGAAACGTCATTTTCGAAACCCGCGTTCTTCAGAATCTTTTTCGATTCATCGCAAGTTTGCTCAACCAATGTTCGCATCGGCAAGCACCAGACCAATCGCCGGGGCCAACGATCATCTTTCCGCTCAAGCCGATGATAGACCCACGCAAGCAGGACGCCATGCGTCTTACCCAAACCGGTAGGAATTCGGATCAATCGATTATCGCAATCATCACTCGAAGCCAATTCTGACTGCCAAGTATGAGGCGACCGAACCGGTTGGTCTGGTTCTTGAGCGACTAATTCAAACCAGGATGGATAGTTCAACATGTTTCGTTACAAATCTTGTGGGTGGCCGTAAATGATTCCAAACGATTGATTGCAATGGTTTCGTAACTTGACCTCCTCACCGTTGCTCCGTTCGCCAACGCGCTCATCCATATGGCAACGAAACTCGTCTTCCCAAGGCCAGTTGGCAAAGTGCAAGCTTTTGGAATGTCTCCAATTTCGAAGTGCTTGAAGTACAGTCGCTCCTGCCATGGGAAAGGTGGGTGGCCGGTAATTTGGCAAAACAACTCAGCAAACGATTCTGGCTCCTTTTTCATCAAGATTGCCTTACTGCTCGGTAGGAATTGGGCGGGCGGTGGATTTACTAGTAAGTACATCGATATATCAACGACGCCAGACACGTATTTTGCTGACGAGGAAGTGCTAAGATAGCATTTGTCGCGGACACGTTTGGTCACTGATAAACGAAGTGTAAACTTTTCTACAATCTTTCTAGGTGCAGCTTCCCAAGAAGTAACTCCAGATGCTCGTCTGATATGAGCCGGTTTTCAACATTTCAAATACCGATTCGCATGATGCCTACCATTCTTCGAAAGTTCAATCCGACCCGCAATTCACCGCGCGGAGCCGCAAATTAATGCGTGATTCGGACCGCGTGTACAGAGTTCAGTCGACTCACCCATAATTCTGTCGCCAACGCAATCGCTGTTTGACCCAGTCTAATGTGACACCAATCGAACGAACATCTCGTTCGACTAATTCTTGTCGACTGGAACTAACTCTAGGAAGATAAAGTATTTCTTCCTGAATACCTGGGGCAAGATAAAGCAGATTCATGATTTGTGTCAGCCGGGCTCGGGACACCCGCCCGAGCCTGGCGAGTTCCGCTTGGTCAGTGACTTTCCCGGATTGATGCCAAATCCAGGCGAATTATACGATTGGTCGCGTAAAAACCAACAAGTTTATGGGTTCAATGATTGTTCCACTCAAATCGAAGCAGTCACTTTCCAATTACTGTCCACCAGTGAATCTCACGATCTTGCGGACGGCACAGTGCCTCTTTTTTTCAAAACGCCTCGGGGATTACAAACTCTCCTCGCCCTGTTCTCTTCAAAAGTGAATTTGCTTTTTCATCGTTGATCACATTCTGAGTAACACTATCGAACTGCAGTGTTCGACCGACGCGAAAGGAGAGGTTTCCTAAATGGGCGAGCAAGGTTGAACGATAGCCTTCTTCGATATCACAGTTGGGGCGATCGCCCGATTTGATGCATGCTACGAAATTTTTGAGATGGTGAAGGTCGGAGAATTCGACTTGTCGATCGATGACGACTTTGTTTTTCTTCTCGACCAGCTTCCAGCTCTTGCGACCTATCGCGACGTAACCATCTGTTCCGTAGAACACAACGCCGTTTTCGAATCCCTCTTGAAAATACGGAGACCATAATCTCTGTTCATAAACAAGTATCGCGTCCTTGTTTGGAAATCGATACGTCACGATTTGTGTGTCGGGCGTCTCTTGGATGTCACCCACAAATTGAAGTTTATCTCCGGTGCAGTTTACTTCTGTGGGATAATCTACATCCAAGCCCCAACGAGCAATATCCAAGTCATGAACACCGTCGTTTCCCATGTCGCCTGTTCCGTAGTCCCATAGCCAACGCCAACCATAGGTATAGCGATTGGTATTGAATGGTCGTTCCGGAGCAGGTCCTTGCCAAATATTCCAATCGAGCCCCTTTGGGATCTCTGAATCGGGGACAGCCGGAACTCTTCTTCGAAGTTGGCTATTGTGTGCCTTGGCCATATGTACTTTGCCAATACGTCCATTGCGAATTAGGTCGATGGCTTCTCGATAGTGAGGTGCGCTTCGGCTCTGAGTTCCGACTTGCACGACGCGATTAAATTTGCGAGCGGCACTAACCATTTGTCGGCCTTCGAAGACATTGTTCGAGATCGGCTTTTCGACATAGACATGCTTGCCCGCTTGACAGCCCCAGATCGTAGCGAGTGCATGCCAGTGATCCGGTGTCGCAACGACGATTGCATCGATCGATTTGTCGTCCAGGACTCGCCGAAGGTCGACTTCGATTTTGGGCATCGATTTTTGTTTCTCGGCAATTTGCATTGCGAACGCTGCGGCAGTCGGTTCAAAGACGTCGCAGATATGCGTGATTTGCACGTCTGGAAGAGATGCAAAGTTGAGTCCAAGCGAACTGCCTCGCCCACGAACGCCTACCATGCAAACATTCAATCGATCATTCGGACCAGCTTTGGCAAGACTCGCCATAACAACAGTCGCACTTGCGACGCTGGTTCCTATCAAGAAATTTCGACGCAACGATTCGGTCATAGTCTATCTCCATCTGAATTTGGATTGATTTTGAACAACATCTTCGAGGGGCGGAAAAGCAGCGGTTGACATCATATCATACACGACTTACTCGCTCCGTTTGGTATCGATAAACATCGATTCTCAGCCGGCTGCAAAAATATTTGACTTTCCAAATGGAGTTCGTTAAGCTAAACATTCGACCGCATAGCAAATTTGTAAATTTTTCAATAAGTCGCAGACCATTAACCGGCTTGTCCCGTATCATCAAGACCGAAGTATTCCAGTTGCAGCATTCGTTTCTGAATGCGGTTGGTCGCAAAAAGGAAGGAACGAAGTTCCACTTGACGCAGCTGACTCATCTTTGCTAAACAACCGTGCTTCTGTAGCTTTCTCTATATCGTGGTTGTTCGGATGACTTTTGTCATCCCGAAACTTAAGCGGGGATGTCACATGTTCAATTGCAAGATCGCCGTCGCCGGATTGGCGTTTCTTTTGTGCAGTAGTTTTGTTGCGGCCCAATCTCCGACTCCGGCGAATCGAGCTAGCGAAAAGAAAACCCACACACCGGCCAAGAAACCCGACGCCAAGCCTGAAATAGCAGCTCCAGGCGACCTAGAAGAAAAGGGAACCGAGCCCAAAAATTCGTCCGTCGGAACGGGCGCAAAAGCAAGCTCGAAATCGACGGCACAAAGCCAAGTTGCCTCGCCCACTCTCCGCAAAGTTGAACGCAAAGAGCTTAATGAAAAACCGTCTACCCTCGGCGGAGAGGAATTTTTGTTTCGATACAAGCTGCAGCCAGGAATGGTCATTTCCAGCGAAGTCACTCACCTAGCCAAGACCGATACCAAGGTCGATTCCGTGGAGCAAAACTCCCATTCGCGAACGGTTTCACAAAAGACTTGGGAAGTCACAAAAATCGAAAAGGGCGAAATGACTTTTGATTACAAGATTCTTGAAATCGACATGTCCCAACGCATTGGAGCCGACATGGAAATTCGTTACAGTTCGAAGGCCGGAGATGAGCCTGCTCGTCAATTTAAAGCAGCCGCTGACTCCGTTGGCAAAGTAATCTCGACTGTTACAATCGACGAACAAGGGATGATTGTCGCACGCAGCGACGATACGAATCCGCCTAACCTAGGTATGGGCGACATCACGTTACCTGTCCCCAAAAACCCAATTGCGGTCGGTGCAACATGGGACGTTCCTCGCGAACTGCGAATTCGCCGCGAGGATGGTTCGGTCAAGACGGTGAAGTTTCGCGAGCTATTTAAACTTGACAAAGTCAGTGCAGGCGTGGCCACCATTGCCGTACGAAGTGAAATGCTAACCATCATTTCGGAGCCCAAAGAAGAGGCTCAAGTGCTTCAGCAGTTGAGTAACGGAACCATTCGATTCGATATTGATGCCGGCCGAATGATCTCCAAGGAGCTGTCTTGGGATAAGGTAGTGGTCGGCTTCTCTGGAGCTGGAAGCGTAATGGATTACTCGGCTCGACTCGAGGAGCAGGTTACCAAGGCTAGTGTAAAGTCGGGCGCTGGCCAGAGGGCAGCGAAAACCACGTCGACTACTAAACAGTAGGGGAGTGTGGCGAACCACACTAGCCACTCAGGTGGTTTAGCACTTGAAGAACGCCGTTCAAATGGGCCATTCTTGGACCATATCGGTCTAAAAACTCTGTGAAAACGTAATCGCTGTCCGTTAAAGCGTCTTTCGAATCTTTCACTTCATCGGCTAAGTTCTGAAGAAATTCCGTTTGGACGTTGGACAATGTCTCCAATGCCTGCTTGCAAGATCGAACCAATTTGGGATGTGCGTTCCGCCATTGAGTAAGTTCGTTTTGCCGCTGCGAGTTGGCTTGATTGCTAGCTTGCAGCACCTGCTTGTTTACCTGCAGGATTTGGTCAAGTAACTGATTTTGTTTTTGTTGGGATTCGATCAGTTGTCGCGTCAACGCAACCAATGCCGCACCCACTTCCGCAGGCCGCGGTGGGGTGTTGGAGGATGCGTCGGCGGAAACGTCAATACTGAAGACTGGGGAATAGTGAGCTGGATCGTGGGCCATAGTGATTGTGCTATCTGTTCAACGAGTGTGTGACGAAACCGGCTGAATCATTTCAAATTTTCTCAAGTACCATGAATCACTAGTATAGTCGCGATGTTGCTAAAAAGTCGAGCATCCTTGTTAGGCTTTTGTAAACTTTGCCGATTGAAGCGATTATTACCAATACTTGGAATGGTGGGCGAAGTCTGGTCGCACTGAACGAATCGTCGATTGACGGTCGAAGCTACCCTTGTCGCTCGAGTCGCTCGAACGGCACATCCTGGTCAAATCTCGGATGAAAGCTGGCATGGAAGCAAATAAACACATCAAGACGAACTCCTTTGGTTTTGTAACGGTTCGCCACCATCCTGCTCACGGGTATTTCGGTGGCTACTTAATTGTCAACAGCCTGGCGCGACCGTTGGAATTTCACTGCACACTCCCTGTTCAACCGACTCGAGCACAGCAAATCCTTTATGGAAGCACTCTTGGCGAGTTTGTTTGCGGTGAGCAGATTGCGCGTGCATTGGTCGCAAAGGCCAAAGGCACGCCACAAGTTTTGTTCACAGATTCCCTCGCAGTGCTCACTTTGCGGCACATGCAGCCGATACCTATTGCCGTCGTCGACTTTCCGATAGAAGGCAGTGGGTCGCTTTCCCGGCCAGAGTGCCAGCGAGTAAACCATCATCGTTTTAAAGCTTATGGACAGCACTTTGCAACTCTCCCCGAGTTCTCTGACGACTCGGAAGTGTTCAAATGTCTCTTCGATTCGGATAATCCTTCGCTCGATTTGCTCGAACCTTTCGGCAGAATCGAAGAAGCGCTCATGGAAGCACACCCGGCAACGAAGGCCGCGTAATAATGATCAACACAGACGACTCCCTATCAGGGATCGAAGTCGACTCCAATTGGTTTTCAAACGAGCTCGCAATTCCCTTTGTTGATACATCACTGGGTCTATCTTTCGAATTCCCGATTGAATTTTCGAACAGTTGCTTACATGAAGCACTTACGCATGAGTCATTAAAAGTAATGCCAATTCAGTTGTCGCAAACGCTTCCCCGGACAATCGGATTTTCGTTCCCGGATTCGCCGCAGTGGACCGCGCCAGACACGGACAATCACAAATCCGCTCCAAAGACTTTGGACATGGATTTGGACGATCAGCCGAAGCAAGCGACTGACGCTGACGAAGGGGAAAACGAAGTCAAGCCCCGCAAGGCAATTACACGAATGCGTCCGCCAGGGGATTTGGTTCGGCTTGAGGACCGACTTTACTACGTTCTGCAACCGCCACTAGAAACCATTATTCAATCGGCCAAGTTGACTTTTCCCTTTCAACCATTCCCGTACCAAATGGAGGGCATTGCGTTCCTGTTCCCTCGCGATGCGGCCATCTTAGCCGACGAGATGGGACTCGGAAAAACAATGCAAGCGATCACCGCGATTCGCATGTTATTGTTATCGAGCGAGCTTCGCAATGTTTTGCTGATATGCCCCAAGCCACTTGTGACGAATTGGGTTCGAGAGTTTCGTCAGTGGGCACCTGAGATTCCCCTTGCTGTTATCGAAGGGGACTCGGCAAAACGCAATTGGATTTGGTCCAACCCGCAAGCGCCAGTTAAGATTGCGAACTACGAATTGATGATGCGAGATCGCGACGCGTTCGAAAATAGCGAACTCCATTTCGATTTGGTAGTCCTCGATGAAGCTCAACGCATCAAAAATCGAAACAGCACCACCAGCGAAATCGTACGATCGATTCCACGGACAAGGTCATGGGCATTGACTGGCACCCCGATCGAAAACTCGGTTGAAGATTTGGTGAGTATCTTTGAATTCCTCGCACCTGGCTACTTGCGGGATGATATGCATCTGAAATCACTTGGCAAGGCAACTCGCGATTACATCCTACGTCGTACCAAAGACAAGGTACAGACGGACATGCCACCGAAACTTTTTCGGCCAGCCGAATTGGAGCTTACCGGAGAACAGCGTGCAAGTTACAAATCAGCTGAAGAGGATGGTATTGTTCATTTGTCCGAAATGGGTGAATCGGTAACAATTCATCATGTATTTGAGCTCGTTCTGCGTCTCAAGCAAATCTGCAATTTCGATCCAGCCACGGGCGCAAGTGCCAAGCTGGAGCGACTCGAAGCTGACTTAGAAGAGGTTGCAGCTAGCGGTCAGAAAGCAATTGTTTTTAGCCAATGGGTAAATACGCTCGAAACGCTTGGCGAACGACTGGCCAAGTACAACCCACTTTTCTACCACGGTGGCATCCCATCGAACAAGCGAGATGGGGTTATCGATCAGTTCAAGAACAATCCTAAAAACAAGGTGATCCTCATGAGCTATGGTGCTGGAGCCGTTGGATTGAACTTGCAATTTTGTCATTACGTGTTCCTGTTCGATCGATGGTGGAATCCTGCTGTCGAGGATCAAGCCATTAATCGTGCACATCGACTTGGGGTCAAGCAGCCGGTAACCGTAACTCGCATGATGTCGCTCGAGACGATTGAGCAACGCATTCATGAAGTGCTTGAACAAAAGCGAGAACTCTTTAACAATCTGTTTGCAGAAGCAGGAGCTCCACAGAACCTCGGACTCAGCCAAAAAGAGATTTTCGGTCTCTTCGGTCTCAACGTCCCCAAGTACCAGCCAAAAGTGGCCTAAAATATACTGCTTAGATGCGTGCGGAAAATGCCGCCGAATTTATTTCGGCGGTTGATTACTACCATCCTAACAACGCGATCATCGTACGGGAAAGCCGCCGAATTTACTTCGGCGGATCGTTATCACCTCCCTAGCATAGCGATAGGTTGTTAAGGTCAAATACCCCAGGTGTAAAACGCTTTATGCCAGTGTCGATTTTCCGGTTGCGGCCCTAGTCTAATTCCAGTTCGTACTTGAATCCGCGGTTTTCAACGAAGGCTCCCTCAAGGCTTGCAGAGCGGCCATCGGACGAGCGGTTGTAACCAAAGGGTTTGTTTACCATGCAATCGACGGGTACTGGCAGGTCAAGCTCCTGCAGTGTCTTCGGTAACTTGCCACCATTTTTTGCACTCCAATCACGAATCGACTCAATCGTACGAATCAAGTCGATATGCTGTTGAAGCGATGCAGCAGCAGTCACAATTCCGATCGAAGGCCCGAAGGGCGGTCCGCAAACCAGCTTAACTGGCAGCTCGTCTGCTAAGTCAGCTTCGTGCATGGGTCCTAATTCGAGTAACCTTGGAATCGCTTCGTGAAATTCCAACAAAGCCCAAGCCATTAATTCCCCTTGAACCGCTTGAACCCGCATATGCCAGTATCGAACCCAAACTTCGGAGTCGGACATGGATGCGACTGGACGATTTTCGTCTTTCCATAATGCTGGTAAGCGTTCTCGTGATATTCGCTCCCAATCTTTGAAAACGTGCTTTTCATCTAAATCTACATTCTTCACAGATGTAAAAATATCAAAGTAGAACTTCACCTTTTCGACTAGTGAGTCCCATTTTTTGGCGGAATCAATGGAATCTAAACTGGCGAGCTCTGTCACTGTTTTTTCCCACATATAGGTTTCGAGCTGAATCGCTGGTTTTGTGACTACAAAGGGAGCTGGTATTGCTGCAATATGCCAATACTGATTTTCGGAAGCTGTGTGTTGAATCAGTTCCTCGAGAGGTCCTAGAATATCCGAAGCGTTGGCTGCTTGATTTAACTTGCAAACCAAGAATGGAGTTTCGCCAATGTGTTTTGAAATCCCAAGTCCGATACAGATCTTGTCCATCGCATCATTCAGATTTCCCTGTTGTACATCGATCCGCGCGCGTACCGCAATCGCCTTGATATATGTGCCTCGAATTTCTGCCACGTCTGGAAGCAAGACTTCGGCGAGACCTTGATTGCCTTCGCCAATCGGGTATTCCCAACCAGCTCGCTCACGATAAGCTGCTCGCCTCAATTCGCTGAATCCAATTGGAGTTAGATTCGTAATTTCGATTGGGTCGAGTTGTTCGAGGGGTACTTTGAGGAAATCGGTCCTGCCAAACTTTCGCAGTGCTTCAAGCCTCCGGTTCGCTTCGAAATTCTGCCGCAAAATGATAGGAGCAGCGTTTCCAGAGTGAATTCTATCTTGTGTCGGAAACAGCTTGCTCGCCGTGCTTGCAATAGCTTGCTTTGGTCGCAGCAGAATGGTCCGAACTGCAATCGAACTTCCAGGCGGTTCCATAAATGGCATTCCGCCGGTTATGTCTTTTTTTTCTTGTGCTGACGTGTTCACGGTTGTCAAAGTGCTTACTATTGCCAACACTGCGGCCAGACACAAGACTATTGATAAAGGCATATTCAATTCAACTTATATTAGGGTAACAATAGTGGCCGATGGCGCCGTGATGAGATTCTCGATACCTGCGATGTCGTCCACAAATTAAGACGCTGGAATTCTGGACCGCACAGAGAGAGTTTCTGATGGCATAGCGTTCTCATCTGGCATCGGATCACTAGCCCTTGACACCACATCGCGATCCATTTCTTCGATTGTCTTCCATCGGTTCCAAGAGGCCACAGTCAGAACTCCTCTTGGCCTCGGTTCACGCTCGGACTGGAAATCGGAAATGAACCCTTCACGAAGTTCAACTTTTAGAGTTGGAATCGCTTGCGGCGAATCAGCCATTTTGAACTCTTTATCATTTGTTTGGAATGAAAGCATCATCAGTCCAATGCATGCCGCGGCAGAGGCTAGCGAACTAACAAGGGAATACGAAACAGTTCTTAGAAAGCAGCTCTTTCTTAGGATTGCTTGTGCGGCTTCAAATAGCAATTGATCGCGATCAGCGCGGAGCAATACGGGCCGACATGCGGCAAGCCTTTTCTCAAGACTATCCAATGGGTCGGACATAAGTAACTCCGGGTTGAGGTGTTGATTCAGTTAATTGAGTTCGCAATACTTGAATTGCTTGCTCGAATCGTCGGTGCACGGTCGCTATCGATAATTCAGTGAGGTCAGCGATTTCTGCGAGAGTCAGTTCTCCCCAAACCCTTGCAATCACAATTTCACGTAGTTCGCCAGGAAGTGAATCCACCGCAAACCGAAGCTCCTCGTCTTCGAGCGATTGCGAAGCCGACGAGACCTGCTGTTCTGTTTTAGCCACGATGGATTCACGTTTCTTACGGCGATAGGTTCGTCGTGATTCTTCTCGAACTAGATTGTTTGAAACGTGAAATAGCCAAGGCGCGATGCGTTCAGGCATTTTCGGCTGTTGAACTAGCCTGCAAAACGCCTCTTGTACGATATCTTCAGGATTGCTGCATCGAACGCGAAGCCAAGCCGTTAGCGGACCCGCCCACCGGTCGATCCACATTGCAAGTTGTTCGGCCGAAATCGCCACTACATCATTCCGATTGTCCTAAGTTCATTACGGCAGGTGCTCTCATGATAGAATAATGCCGTCTGCCATCCAATTTTTCATTAAATGCAAAATAAACGCCTTCTTTATTTCGATGGACCGGCGATATGCAAGGGCCAAGTTGGATTGGCGAGATTGGCCCAAGCCATCAATTCAGTTAGAATCTTTATGGAAACAAGGCAAAGGAGTTTAGTGATGCAAGAGACAGAATCAGTTGCCAAAGCCTCGAGGCCAATTTTTGAATCAATTAGGACAAAGTTGGAGGCATTGCATATGAATCAATTCGTTGCAATTGAGCCAATTTCTGGCGAGTATTTTCTGGGTGAAACGTTAAGCGACGCGATTGGGGCGTCGCGCGTAAAGTATCCTGCCAGACTGGTGCATGCGTTTCGAATTGGCCACCGAGCTGCGATTCACTTCGGAATGCATACGAAGTGAAAGGGCATGCTTCTCGCGAAAGAACTTCGGGTGGACTATACGAACCTTACTGTTTCACTTGAGCTATCTCGAAAGTCAACGTGAGTCACTTGAAAGATTGCTTGTCAGCCATTCAACGGAGCTCAGCTGCTGGCTTACAATGAGGTTGTTTTTGAATGGCAATGGCAGAAGCTTCTTAATCTCCGTTTGATATTCGTCTACCTCCACTTGGGTCAAGAGCCGGTTTGACGCATTTACGACAGCTTCAATGCGCAAAGGATGCTTGGTAAGCGCTTGGGCGGCCAAGTCGCAAATGTCACCGGTTGTAAATACTCCAGGAACCACCGAATCGTGTGGAATTCGGATTTGCGAACGCTCGAGCACGCCTTGAAAATCGGAGAGTCCTCCGCTCAAGCAAAGCGCGGCAATCCAGTCTTCATATAAGGATAGCAATAGACCTAATAAACATCCGGACGGTTCAGCAGCTAGAGGAACCAATTCGTCGTCATCGCGTGGAACGATACGATCTTGTGCCGGTGGCACTACTGCGGAACGAGAATCGCCCCAAATCTTGATGTGCGCTGAATCGAGATCTTCTTGCGTTCGAAGCCAATGATAGACGGATCGTAAATCGCGAAGCTGCCCGGCTAACAGTGGATCGTTCAACATCAATAAGCTTGCCGAAACATCCGTCTCTGCGCTATTGCGACCTCGCCCCGAACCAACTCGGTTTTCGCCTGTGCCACGCAGATCTGGTAGGCAGATTGCAAACCCAGCGCGAATAAGTCGTGCATATTCGTTAGCGTTCCTTTGGAGCAGGTTTCGTTTACCGGCGTGGCTTGAAACCAACACAACCGGTGACTTTTGGCCAGCCTTTGTCTCTTTGGGCCGTATCAGAATCAGGGGCACCTGGATTCCTGGCTGGGTCGACAACCGTACTCGATCAACGCGGACATTCGGCAACAGCTGCGGATCGTTTGATAACTTGATTGCCTCTGCAAATTGGGTGGATGAACCGAGTATTCGATTCCAATCTGTTTGAAGCTTGTTGCGCCGCTCCGACAGGGAAAGCGTGCGCCGAGCATTGCGTGCCGCTTTAGTCTTCTGATCGGCAATCCTGGGGAGTAGATTTTGAAGCAGGCGATTGTGCGTTTCCTGCGTCATTTGGTCTGTAAAACATCGCAATGAGTCTGCCGGAATGCGTTGACTGTACTCGTCGTTGGGCGTCACCTCAATTTGAAACCAATCATGAAATGCCTGATGAATTCGTTGGCGATGGAAAGCACCGATATGGGTGCAGTGGGTTGCTTCGGGAGGTTGTCCGCGAAGCCCGCCGCGACCGTGAGTGAAAGCTAGATAATTTGGTTGATCGTAAAATCGGTAGATCGCTTGCAGACGCTTCCAAACAGGATCACGAACCTGATCCCAATCGAATTCGTGAGCATATACCAGCCGGCGTGGTGCTATGCTACCGATGATAACCCATGGCAAACTACCATCAAAAGTAGTGCGAGCGAGACCGCGAGTCGATTCCCAACTTCCGCCACCTGCGTAGTTGAACCCCGTCTCCGCGTCATCTGGAAGTGGAAAACGTGTCTCCGGCTGCGGTCCTCCAAAATTGAACACTGCTGCGGCTGCAATCCGACGATCGAGCGAGGCGGTAACCGCGCACGGGTCGCCGCCACCTGCCACGGAGCCCAGCAGTATGATCTTCTCACGATCGATCTGAGGCAGTTGCAAGAGAACATCTACGCCACGCGACAAATCCCATGAGAACCAACCCAATAAACTATCGCCCAGCAATTGCAGTTGCACGCCACAGTCATATCGGAAGTAATAATCCTGGCGACTAACTCGAAACGGATCTTTGTATGAGTCCGGCGAAAGAAAAGGATGTTGCCGCCGTTCGCCGTGACCCAAGTGATCGGGGACGAGCACGTAACAGCCGGCACGCGCCCATGTCATTCCCATGTCCTGCAATTCGCCATGCTCTTTGGGCGTATGATGCGCATGGCAAAGCAGAATGCCTGGCGCTTTATCAGCTATGTGGAGCGGTTTGTATAAGTTGGCTGAAACCCACAGGCCAGGGCGACTTTCGTAGACAAGGTTTTCGATGACGAAGCCAGCGTTGACTTTTTCGATTCGGCCGGTAACTTGGACATTCAGATGAGCAGGAGGCGCAGGAAACTGGCCCAGGGAATCAGCCAGCCTCGCCAACTTTTCTTCACGAAATGTTTCCCACCCGGCTCTCGAATCGATTCCGGCCCACTCATCAGAACTGACCTGATTCAAATGGCTGCGCTGACGACGAATAGAATCGGATAGCTGAGATTCGAGGGCAGCTTTATCGGAATCAGTTTCAGCTGACGTTTTTATGGAAAACAGGTCAGCAACGAGCGAGTCGGGCCGCTCTTGTGCCAGCGCAACTCTTCCGTTCAGAACGAGCATTATGCAGAAAAGTAACCCAAACGAGCTAACGATACGATAACCGGCCATGTTCATTTCTTTCACTCGCAGAAATAGTTTATTAGTCGCACCGTTCGTCTCGATTCAGCGATTCGCCGGAGTCGGGGTACCATCAGGAAGCGGTCCATCGGCGACTTCGCTACAATCTGTTGTTCGTTGCTTGACTGGCGGAAGAAGTCGACCAGAGGCCTGTTCTCGCTCCCTTACACCTTCCAAATAGCGATGCACGTCACCTTCCGCGTCAGCCAGCAGTTTATCTCTCGCTGCGTAAATCTCTTCGAGGATTGGATTGTTTCGCATTCTAGGGACCACCAAGAAATTCCGCTGGGGTACAAATCAATTTGGGAAGCCAAGGTCGTCACCCGGCCTGCATTCAAATCATTTCGGGTAAGCAGGTGCAACGCTTTGTTCGCCAATTTTTGACGCAATCGAATTAGCGGCTAATCCGACGCGCAAATCGATCTGTCCATGATAGCGAAGTGCCGAAAGTATTGTGAATCCAGAATTCTCTTTTCGGATGGTAAATGGTCCATCGCCAAATGGATCGCGGCTATGGAGAATTGCACTCTCACCATCGTCCACAAATTTCACTGCCGTCCTAAACATGGCCGCTCGACACTCACTTTGCGCGTCCTCAATTCTCGTCCACATGATCTCTGAGCCCGAACCAAATGCGAGCACAGCCATTGGATTGCGTTTGATTTTGGGACCGATATTGTCGTTAAATTCTTTCATTGCATCTGGAATCGGACGAGGCATAAGCTCGCTCAGGTCACGGCAACAAGAAGCAAGATCCCGTAAAAAACCAACCATTTCTTGACGACTGAAATCTGCAGCAATTTTTTGCGAACCGCCATCCCTCAGCAAATCCCGGAGACGTCGCAACGCTTCCATTTCATCCAGTTTTGACAAATCAATCATTCCTGCCAATTCGTCTGCAAGGGCAGCTTCGAGCAAAAACTTTTCTCGCATTGGGATAAATGAAGACAATTCACGGATTCTGCGATCAATCAACAACCTTGAATCTCGTGGCATCGAAAGCAGGTAGGCAGACACGGTACACCTCGCCATGTTTTCGATCATATAACATTGATTCTCCCCGGTTCTTGCTTGTTTCGCGACATGTCTCGCCATAGACATCGTTCTGACGACAAGGTCATTTCCCGATTCCCAGTTTCCAGCCTCATACTGTTTTCTTGCGAAAAGCAGGATGATTTTTGCAAGACGATGAGCGCCTTTATTGATCTCATCCGTTTGGCTCTGTGAAATCGCAAATCTCGTCCAGTCGCAATTCTCCGATGAGGTTGCGAGCAGGAACCGTTGCTTTGCAGCGACTGTCTCTGTTCGATCTAAAAAACTGGTTTGTTCGTCGGAAAGTAGATTCGCAAACCCAACTTTGCCGTCGTCAGTCGTAGATGAATCGATTACGTCTGGAATCGAACGAGCTTGCAAGAATGCAGTCAAATAGTGAATCGCGGCGTTTTCGTCTCCTGTTACTAACCAGCTGAACAGACATAGCGCAATAGGCAATGCAGCGAAGTAGTACATATCGCATTCTCCTTGTTCAATTTAGAGTTCACAGAGTAATGAATGCAGCCCTTAAGCTAAGCATTTTAAACGAAGTAAGGTTGATCTGGTAACCCAGTGAGGTCGTCAGCGTTGCATCAGCAGGAATAACAGGATTCCTTCAAGCTCCGCGTCGCAGGAATCACGACGCGGAACGTCGTGCAACTAAGTTTGCTAAACCGGGGCGCGAGCTTGGTAGCAATTGAATTCATGAGCGAATACCAGCCGGCGTGGTGTTATGTTGCCGACGAACGCAATGCATAAAAGTTACCCAATCGAGCTAACGATACGATAGCCAGTCATATCCATTTCTCTCACTCTCAGGAAGCGGTCTAACGGCAATTTCGTTGCACGTGATTGTTCGTCCGCATCACCGCCGCCGTAGTACAGCTTCAATATTGGATGGACGTGATCGACCATCTAGGACTGCAACCACCTCGACACCTGTCGCGGTCACGCGGTAGTAAATCAAAAATGGATGACGAGTCGCGATTTTGCGGTGGTATCCTAAGTGAGTTTCATGTACGCCAGCCCTCTCGGCTAGTGACTCAATGTCGTCGAAAATCCGTTGATAGAAGTAATCTCCAGCTCCTTCGCTTTGCCGGTCATAGAATTCCACGCCATCGGCAATGTCAAAGCGTGCCTCATCGAGAATTTCGACGTTCATCGACTATCCGTTTCACTGCAATCTTGGCATCGGACAAGGACATTTTTGGTTCATTGCTTGGATTCTCTGCTCGATATGCGAGCACCTCGCCGTGCCAAGCTGGTGAAACCAGTATTCGCGAATCAGCAGCCAGACGTTGCCAAAGAAGATCGAAGGCAGCCTGCTGCTGCTCCGGGTTCAGAGTGTCAATAAATGCTTCAATTGTCATGTGCTTGTTCCTCTTCTTGCTATTGTAGCATCCGAGCGCCAGCATGTCGAATCTTATCTCGGCGGCAGGATCTCATCTGTTTGGCTCTGTGAAATCGCAAAGTTGATCTGACAATATATGGACGACGCACTAGTCCGTTTCCGATTCACTGAGCAAGCGACGGTAGGTACTCCGAGCATGATCGTAGGCGGATTGGGCATCCGCCAATTCGTTCGCCTTGTAAGTTCGCTCCTTCGATTTCCAACATTGTTCAACGCCGTCGAGGCACCACTGTGCACTGCGTCGACTTGCACGAATCGGTTGGTCTTTTACTACTACAAAAACTGGATTGGTATGCGACGAAAAGGCGATGCGAAGCGAGACCCAACTGCTGCGGTCGATCTTGACGTTGTCGAACACGATGTCGTTGACAGCGCCGTCCGCAGTAATCTCCTTGGAAGCCACTGGGTAGGCGTTTACGATCAGTTCGACTTTCACATCGCGCGTGTTCGGAATGCGGGAGTGCTCGAGATTCCACGAGCGAAGACCGCGACGATCGGGTGTTGTAATGGGAGATTCGGGTAGAAACGCTGCCACCTTAGCGCTTGCCGATACATTTCCGGACGCTGGGAGACGAAGCTCGCTGCCTTCTTCGCCGACC
The DNA here is from genome assembly GCA_043744075.1 of Pirellula sp. Taxonomy (GTDB): domain Bacteria; phylum Planctomycetota; class Planctomycetia; order Pirellulales; family Pirellulaceae; genus JBKCUI01. The sequence goes on from JAYTVL010000454.1 coordinate 24,065, forward strand.
GCGACATCATTGACTTGAAAATCCATGAGGTGACTTCGGCCTTCGGACACGTAATTTCGCCCCTGCCGAATACCTTCGCACCATAGGTCGTAATCGAGCTTGCCATCGAGTTTGACGTAAGACCGTCCAAGACCGACTCGCTCGCCGGTAATACAAGGGAAATCAGTCTCGCCACTTGCGCGGACCCGATAACCAACGTTGAGCGAATGATACCACATGTTCAGTTCCGAGTAGTATGTCGTGTCAACTGTTGAGATGAAATCAACAGCTGGAGTCGGTTTGCCATCGGGCCCTTCGACTTCGTGAGTGATGTCCACCACGAACTCGTTGGCACCAATGCCGTTGTAAGGAGGGATGATGAAATTCGGAAGCTCTTTGCTAGGTACATCCAAGCCGCTGCCACTGTGCGCTGGCCCACAAACTGCACCTTGTTTCTTGGCCCACTTAAGTGTATTGAGACCCAAGGTCGGCCAATGTTGCTTTGACTCGCCCCCCGGATACATTTGATCTTTCAAACGCAGCAGGCACAGGTGGCCCGATTGATGGGATCCGAAACCCGATACCTCGACGTCGTAGCGAAGAATATACGGGTAAGTGGAAACGACATCATCTTTGCCAGTAAAGAATTTCTTTTGGTAATCGAAACAAGGCCCCCAAGTTAGGTTGCAGCCGACCTTCAGATCCTCGCCTAGAATCTGCCGGAGCATGTCAGGTGCATGGACCCCTTCTGACGGATTCGTATAGTGCGCACAGCCTGCCGCGTGAATATGATGATCGCCTGACCACCATAAGCGCTTGGCGGGGTCAACCCAGCGGTTCAAGACGACGCGAACGGTTCTGGGATTATCGCCGACTTGAAAAGTGGAGTGCCCGATGAGGTATTCCGGGCCGCGCGAATATTCCAAAGTGTAATCGCCGGCGGGCAGTAGCATCGACTCACCGCTCTCCCGATAGACTTGAGGGTGGAAAAAGAAATCAGGTGCGAGGCGTTTGGACTGCGAGGGGTAAACATTTAATTTCTTGTCGCGGATGGTCAATCCGGCAGTTACAGGATTACCCTCTTCATCTCGAATATCGAACGTCACTTTGATAGCTGCTGCGGCATTAAAGATAATGCTGGTCTCAGATCGAAATCCAACATCCTGTGTTCCCTGCCCTACGTCAAACGAAATGTTAGCGGCGCGTTTGCCAAGGTCACGACTGTAGACTTGGATAATTCGATACTCTAGTTCTAGGCCCGAAAGAGTATCTCGAAGCGGTCGTCCGTTGAACATCTTGACGTCGCACCAACGGTCTCGAATCTCTCGTTGGCTAATCTTATCTACTGGCTCAGGATACTTCGTCTGATATACATTGCCGGCCTGGGGACTCGAAACCTTTAGCTCGGCTGTAACACCAGCCTCATTGTGAACTTTTACGAGGAACTGCGTCCAACCCTGCTCGACCAAGGTGGGTCGGGCGAGACCGGGGGCCACTTTGACTCGCGATTCCGGATTGATATTGATGGACAGCAGGCAAAGCTTGTCCAAGACAGCCTGAACTCCGGCGACTAACTTGGCATCATCGTCCGATTTAAGCGATTCCTCCAAGGCCTTCCGTTCCGCCGGCTGCAAAGGGGTGCCGGTAAATTCGAGCGCCTCGATCAACTGTTTAACATGGACGGAGACGGGCTGGGCGGCAACGCTGCTGACCAGTGGAAGACTGTTTTCCTGAGCGCTGAACAACGACAAACTGCAGGCGAAACTCAAGCACACGAACACGAACGATGTGAACGCTTTGACAAACATCGAATCACCCCTATGAGATTGGAGTCATAGAAACTGCGAAATGGGCCTTTGATGATAACCTTATTCCGAATAGGAATTCATGCGATGGTGGCATTATTGCGAGAATAAAGCGACACTTCTCGCTCAACGCAACTATGCAATTATTGCGAATGCAATCGTTTCCGTTGGCTTTACGCCAAATGGCACTCACTTTGTGAGCGGCAAGGTGCTAGCCGCCGGTATCCCGTCTGCATAATCGCTGTGATTTTCGACACCCGCGGCTAGCGCCCAGCGGCTCACTATTGCTAAAGTGAGTGCCATTGGGCTTTACGCCTGCGGGACGGCGATCCGATCAGCAAAGTAACCCAGGGCGGGGATTGAATGCGAACCGGACTATGTATTACTGTCACACATTAGTTCGTTTTCCGTCTCGACAACGTTGCTGGATATTGCAAAGTCAACTGCCCAGACTGACCACCGACCACAACCCTTCCGTTTGGCAATACCGCCAAACAATAAGCGATGCCGTCGATGGCGGGAATTTCTTCGATTATTTCCATCGAGTCGGGATCAATGATTCTTAGCTTGCCGTCCTTACATGCAGCCACAATCGAATTACCATCGTTCAACCAGCCGACATCAAGCGGCGGGCTTGACAATCTCGCGAATCGCATGAGGCGTCCAATCGTCGGTTGCCACAGTCGAACCGTATGGTCCAAACCAATAGATGCAAGCACTGGTGGCCCAGGCCAATCGCCGGGACGAACAGCAAGACCAGTTACGGATTTGGTGTGGTTTGAAAGCGAGCGCAGAAGCTTACCTGTTGCTGGCTCCCAAAGCCGAATGCTCTCGTCGACTCCGCCTGAAGCCAACCCGTATTCGCCTGGCAAGAAAGCTAACGCAAGAACACTTCGCGAATGTCCTTCGATGCCCCGCAGCGGAGCCTCTTGATTTATGTCGCAAAGGCTAACACAGGTATCGGAGCTAGCAACGGCAAACGACTTCGAATCGGCGTGCCAAGCAATGGAGTAGTTGAGATCTTTGTGCAATTCTCTGCGGCTGTGCAACGAAGCATCCGGCCAACGGTACAACTCCACGACCCCGTGCTGAGAAGGCGAGCCGCCCACCACCGCTAGTAGATTTCCGTCCGGAGAGAACTTTACGTCATGTATATGTTCTAACTCGGTAGGTAGCTTGCGAACCAAATCGAACTGAGGAAATGTCCGGCTAGGGACAGCCGGACCTACGTGGACAGCCGGACCTACGTGGGCCGCCGGACCTTCAGGGATTTGCCTTAATTCTAAACCGGCTTGCGAACCTACGATGACCTCGATACCGTTGGGAGCGACAGCCAACGCCGTAATTGGCGGCAATGACTCGACACCTCGAGCCGTCGGTTGTCCATCGAAAACAACGACCAGAATCAACAATGAGGTGACGTCGAAAGCCATTCGTTTCATGCGATCAACTCACTTATTGTTTTTCCACCTTGGTTGATTTGAACTGGGCGACCGTCGGCAGTGTGCAGATCGCTGTTCGGATCGACCCCTAGCAACTCGTAAATCGTATAAGCCAATTCGTAGGGTGTAACGGGCCGATCTTTGGGACTCTCACCGATGCTGTCACTACTGCCAATCACTTGTCCACCGCGTACGCCTCCTCCCGCCATAACCACGCTGAAAACGCGAGGCCAATGATCACGACCGCCGCGCGTGTTCAGCTTGGGAGTTCGTCCGAACTCGCCCATCGCTATAACCAAAGTCTCCTCCAACTTGCCAGATGCGTTCAAGTCGTTGATCAAGGCTGCGAAAGCCTGATCGAACGTCGGCACGAGACCGACGCCGACTTTTGCCCCTGTGTATCCTTCCTTGAGCTGAACAACGAGGTTTTCGTGAGTGTCCCAGCCCATGTAATTTACTGTGACGAACGGAACTCCTTGCTCGACCAATCGCTTGGCAAGCAAACAACTTTGCCCGAACGTGCGACTGCCGTATCGAGCTCGCGTAGCGTCCGATTCCTGAGAAAGATCGAAAGCCTTCTTTGCGTCTGGCGAAGTGACAAGTCGATACGCTTGCTCGAATCCAGGATCAGGTTCGCTCACAGGGCTCTCGCTGGCATGCTGAAAACGCTCCAGCTGACTCAAGTAAGCTCGGCGACGCTCCATCCGACCCTCGGTCACTCCAGCGTAGAAGTCTAAATCTCGCACTCGGAAATCGGGCTTGGCAGGATCGCCACCAACAGCAAACGGGCTGTTCGCTGCACCTAGATATCCCGCTCCCGCAGTGTATGCATGATTCGGAACGGATACATTTGGAGGCAGCGTGTGAGACCCGCCTCTAACATGCGCCAACACCGCGCCGTAACTTGGATACTCAAGCGCCGGAGAGGGTTTGTAACCGGTCAACATGAAATGATTAGCCAGACCATGTTCCCCCAAAGGCGATGTTACCGACCGGATAATCGCAATCTTGTCAGCAATCTTGGCGGTGTTAGTAAGCAATTCGGAGATTTCAATTCCAGGCACGTTGGTTTTGATCGGCTGGAACGGCCCCCGGACTTCGCTCGGTGTGTTGGGCTTCATGTCGAAGGTTTCGAGGTGGCTGGGACCGCCGTTCAACCATAGCAAGATGCACGATTTGGCCTTCCCAACGCTTGGTTGAACCCCTCGTAGCGGCTTGCCGCTAAACATCGACAATCCCAGCGCGGTCAATCCACCGACTCGAAGCATGTCGCGTCGCGACGCAAGCGAATTTCGAATCAAATGATCGTAATAAACAGTCATGGTAATTGGCTTATCAAAATGTTAAGTGTTACTCGATAACGCGAAGCGCAAGTTAGCGGCTTATTGTTAACAACCACTAGCATGCATTATTCACAACCCGACGCGTAAGCGAGGGACCAGCAACAAAATCCCTCGCTTACGCAGCGGGTTACGAAAATTAATGGTTCATGGCGAACTCGCTGCAGCTCAACAAGCTCCATAAAATATCTTCAAAACAGGCGGCGACCTCCGGCTGTTCCGCCTGTTCCGTTTTGCCGATCTGCTGTAGCCAAAACTGTGACTCGGTTTCACTCGGTCTGCGTCCCAAAGCTGTGAGGTACAGCTCGGTCAAAACGGTCTCTGAGTTTTGTCCAGTGTCGAGCATCGCGTGAAGGCGACCCTTGGGGTCCGTGATCTTGCGGTTGATCAACGCACCGTTCAATTGATGCAGTTTTGTCGGTAATCCGACGCTTGATTCTGCAGCCTCACAGGATGCCTGTCGTGTACAACGTCCCAAGACGTCCAACGAAATCGACGGGGTAAGCGGATCAACCAAACTGATCGCGCGAGTGCCGAGCGGCAAATCACCGTACTGGTCATATACGCCCGTTACATCCGCCAGAGCATCAGCCAGCACTTCGGGTTCCAATGGTCTACGATACGCATGAGAGTAAAAACGATCGTCGGCTTGATTCTCAGTACAAGTGACTCCGCTGCGGCCATACGTTGCGCTATTTGCGATCAATCTCAGGGTATGTCGTAGCTCGAAACCACTAGCAATGAAATCATCAGCCAGCCTACCTAACAACTCAGGATGGGTTGCGAGATTCGTTTCTCGCATATCGTCCGTTGGCTCAATCAAGCCGCGTCCGAACATGGCTTTCCAGCAACGGTTAACCATCGCTTTGGCAAAGTACGGGTTGTCGTTAGCAATTAACCAATTGGCCATCTCGCGCCTGCCGTCATCAGCCTCTTCCAAATATCGAGTACCGGGAATTCGAGGAATCGCTGGTTCTCCGGTACGCAGATTGGTAACCGCCCCACGTAGACCCAACTTGACGATTCGACCGCGATCCAAGCGCGCGAAGACTGCCGCCAAACCGTGGTAATCGTCTTGTGTCCAGCGATCCAGCGGATGATTGTGGCAATTGGCACATTGCATGCGCACACCCATGAATACTTGGCTGACCAGCTCAGCTTGACCTCGAGCGTCCGCTGTTGTGCGCGCGAAATTGGCTGGTCCCACCTCATGAGAATCACCCTCTGCGGTCAAGAGCGCAAGAGCAACATCGTCGAGTCCCGCCCCTTTTCGCACTTGTTCTCTAAGCCAGCCATGATAAACACCGGCAATTTCACTCTCATTGGGTAATGGACGGACTCTCAGCAGATTTGCCAAACGATGCGTCCAACAATCAACATAAGCGTCACTATTCAATAACGTCTCGACCAATTTTTCTCGTTTGCCAGAATCATCGTCCGCCAAAAAAGCCTCCACTTCCTTGCGCGTCGGCAATCGCCCCGTCAAGTCCACCGTCACTCGCCGCAAGAAGCCCGCGTCGTTGACCGGCGGTGAAACCGGCAGCCTCAATACGGAAAGAGTCTGCTGAACTTCCTCATCCACAAGGTTTCTTTTTGGTTCACGCGTTAGGTCGACGACCTGCGATCCAATTGGCAGCAGCAACTGAATCGGGACCACTCGATCAAGAAAGCGAGCGACCACAACATGTTGGCCCGGACGATTGACTTTGGCCACATTCGTCTTGGGATCCAACTCTATCGCCGACGAATCACCGACGGTAAAGACAGTCCACTTGGTAACATCCTCGGGCGGTCCGTGGTTGAACTCGGCCATCGCCTTTACAGGAACCGTGTCTCCAGCCGTCTCAACCAACATGCGTTTGGGTAAGGCTTGAAAGCCAGTCAGTTTTCGTTTGCCGCCAGCTGGAGCACCGGCAGAAATCCAAGCCATTAACTTCGCGGCTCCATCGTCGTCCGAATCCAACACGGTATCGCCGCCATGGTCCAATTGACCAGTTGGCTTTTGCAAAAGAATGCTTAACTCCGGCTTGGTGAGATTGATTCGTCGCCCTTCGAGGGCGTTAACAATGGCATCATGATCGGCCGCTGGATCACCGCCCAGCAAGGATAGATGAAATCCACCACGCCCCGCAGCGGCTCCATGACAAGCACCGGAATTGCAACCGGATTTTGTCAAAATTGGAACTATGTCGGTATCGAAATCTATTTGAGCAGAACCGAACAAAAGCGCCACAACAATCCAGCCGACTGAAGAAATCATTTGGATCCTTCGCCCCCGTACTCTTTTGCCCACTTCTTGAAAAACTCCTGAGCACGCGGAGATCCTTGCACGCTCAAAGTTCCTTTTTTGACCATATTGCCTGCAATCCGTCCCAATTCCTTGCGCACTTCTTCGTCTTTCATAACCAATTGCTCGATGGCATTGGCTTGCTTTTCGATCTCGGCTGGCGTTGCATCCTTCAGAACAAGCTGACTGATCGGTCCTTGCAGGTACTTGTTCTTGACTATCAACAGATCTTCCAAACTGGCGGCAGGCTTACCTAAGACTTTCCCGATTTCTTCCAACACCTTGGGCAGGTCCGCTTGAATACTCGGCTGAACCAGGGCGAAATTCGCTACCACCCGCCCCTCATTACCAACCAAAACAGTAAGCGTTACATTGCGATTAAGTCCAAAGCCACCCGGTCCTTCTTTTCCATCCAATGAGATACCTGTTGGCGTTTCTCGCGACAGCGCGTGCCCGCTTCGTTTCAGTGTATTCTCTGCCTCGGTTACATCATCCGCAAGCCATGTCACTCCGGTGTACAATCCCTCTTGGGTAATCGTGTATTCTGATAAAACCTGCGTGAATCGAAGCGATTGTCGATTCGCATCATGAATAAAAACTAAAACGATCGGCCTACCATTTGCGTTTTTAACAAAGTCCAACTCCCTACCGGCATTGGGCTCAAAAAACCCGCGAACCTGGAACGAAGTGAGTTTTTCGCCAGGTTGTGGTCCGGAATAGATTTTGTCTTGGCATTGTGCATGCGCTCCAAGAAACGTCAGCGATGCTAGTAAAGTTAATAGTATGACTCGCATTAGACTAAATCCTGTATTTTCATTTCGTGGTCGCCCCGTTGGAGAAACTGCTATTTTATCACCGGCGGATTTGACTTGTCCAAAAACGTTTTCACCCTTTTGACAAGTTGTTGAAAGATCTCGGGACTCACGATCTTTCGTAACTCTCTTTGCATGCGTAGATGAGTCAAAAGCAGCTTATGCTCCAATTCCGTGATCGACGCGTGTGATTTTTCAATTTTCTCGTCATCAAGTTCAAATGCCATGTAGTATTGGCTAAGCTTTGCCTGCTCGTCGGCAAGCAAATCCTTGAGGCTTGCTTGCTGCGCCTGCGTCGTACGCACGAGCACTCGCACCTTACCAATTTGCTCATCCGTCATTTGCGGTACGGGGCTTTGCGCGTGCCCCCAAGACAGACAAACCATCGAGAGGAATACAAGTATGAATGACAAAAATGAAACGCTTCGCATGTTTCTAGTGCTTTGTCCCAGTTACGAATTAGTATTGTATTGCGGTAGCCGGAGTCGCAAGACTTCGGTCGTTGTTGGGTTCGACTGAATTCTTGCGAATCCAGCTACCCTAAAATTAAGCTGTGACAAAGCACTAGGGCTCTATACTCAGCAGCAGTGCAACTTGCTGACGCTGAAAAATCTCTGTTGCGATCGCCTCAGGTGGAGAAAAAATGGCCACGATATCGGAATTCGTGAGCGGAAAGTACACATAAGCCCGTGAAGGCTCGACCCGAGCGATGTGTCTCGAGCCATCGTTGAATGACTCTGTGCGACTCCAAACAAACAGTCCTAGAAGCATCACAATCGGCACCACCGAAGCACGTAGAACCATCGCTCGAAATCGCAACTGCCGAACTCGCCTACGAACTCGGTCTACCATGTACCCAGGAGTCTCAGGATAGGCTCGACATACCCACTGTCGAACTCGTTCGTCCGCATCATCTTCCAAAAACAAGTCTATTTCCATGCTCGTTCTAGCTGCCTCTTTATCTTGATTCATCGTTCTCTCCAATTCGACTTCGCAATTTCTTTCGTATTCGACTTAATCGCATCTTCAGTGCATCGCGGGATACTCCCAGTATAATACTGATCTCGGCTAGGGATTTTTGATCGTAGTAGTACATATGGACCAACGCTCGATCCTCTGTCGAAAGATCCTGCATCGCTTCCTTTACGAGTTGCATCCTCAATAACGACTCTTCCTGTTTGTCAATCGTATCGATTGGGTTATCAATCACATCTGAAATCAATTCCTCTTTAAACTCCCAGAACCTGCCCCATCTCCGCAAGGACCGCTGGTGATCGAGGATTACTCGCCATGCAACTTGATAGATCCAAGTTCCGGCTTGCGACTCCCCCCGCCAGCTTCCGCATCGCAACCAAACCGTTGCCAATGCATCCGCCGTAGCGTCTTCCGCACTTGAAGCATTACCGAAAACGCGAAATGCCATCCGAAAAACGCGGTCTTGAAAATTGAGCACCAAATCGCACATCGCAGAGTCGTCGCCCTGCTGACAGCGCCTGAGCAGTTCGTCGTTGTCCGATGATGCCACTTATTACCCTAACTTCCTGTGCATTATGTTTGACGCTGCTCGCCCCGCACCGGTAACGAAATTCTACATTCTGAATACTTGATGGCATTTCAGATTGAAACCAACGTTTCGGAGGAATTACGGCGGAGGGCGTCCCAATCCCACGTTTGAGGAATGTAACCGCCTATTCGAGAAGCCTTTGGTAAACCGCACGAGCTTCCGCGTAGATGGATAAAATTGCAGCACGGTGTTCGTCGGACGGAATGCTCGGCTCGATCCTTGCTTGCTTTTGAAGAACGTCAATCCACCTCAACATATATTGCACGTCCTCGGAATTAACAGAGGGCCGCTGGCCAACAGAAACGTAAATTGGACTGGTATGCGCCTGACGCAATAATCCGTCCGGTGCCCGAAAAAGCGCCCTCGCGGCTAGCCAACCACTTTTCGACACCGGCAAATCGACTTTCAAAAACTCCTCCATGGCCGAGCCGCTGAATTTGCTGCGCAGGTCAACCGACAGAGCCACTAAGCCATCCTGGACTACCTCTAGAGTTTCGATCTCCTGCGCACTGCGCAACCTTACGATCACTGGAATCGTCGAAAGTTGTCCTCCGGTTAGTGACACGGTGTCACCCATCGTCCTACCGTCTGCAGTCAGCACAAGCGCCGGTCCGGAAGTTGCAAAGCTGCGTCCCGCTTTGATTGACGCCCACATTTTTTCGGCAGTCAATTCGCCATCAACACGTGCATAGACTCGGTTGTAACCTGTAGGCACAGGCATCACGCCGATGGCAGAACCACCTGAAACCGCTAACCGAAATCCGCAATTCAAGAATCGGTAATAGAGTTCATTGGTACGGTGGAATAACGCATCGCCGACAGCCGCATCCGATTCGCCGAATGACAACGGACCGATCATACCCCAACCGCCTGGTATTGTCGCCAGCCTGTGGTAGTGGTTGTGGCAAACTTGAATTGTGTCTATTTGCCCCAATGCAACCTTGACGACTGTCTCAGCCCAGGACGGCTTGTCACTATCGAGTACGACGTCGGGCGAATGGCGATGAGCCTCGCGGCAGAGCGCTGTGTCGCATGGAAAATGTTCTCCGTAAACTGAAGCTGTAACAGGTTGTTTTAATCCGAACAGGAACGTTGCCCCAACAGTACCGCCAGGGACTGCATCACGCCGAATCCGTTCGATTTCGATATTATTTCGAGTTATGAGATGGGAGGAATCAATGCGGACTGGTTCCGAGCTTACTCCAGTTGGCCAGGCAGCATGCCATGCGTTTTCTGTACCCCGTAGCCAATACGAGAATGCAGGTACTAGATGAACGTCGTCGGCCAAGGCCAATTGCCGTAAAACTTGCGGATTATCTTGTCCGAAATGTACGTGCAGATCCGCCGAAAAATACCCGTCATGGGGCAAGTTTATCCACCGTCTTAGTTCGATTTCAACATTCGTTGTCTCTCCTTCCATAGTTGTTCCGCCGCGATCAATGGCCAAGTATTCCTTCCCTTTCTCGACATGCAGAAGCCAGTTGCCGGCTGGAATCAGAATTTCGAATCGGCCGTCACAAGAAAAACTGCGATCGCGCTCGTACGGCGTACAGGACGCAGGCTCACTCGGCCGAAAAAGCCGTTTCCCATCACTCTCGATCCAACACCTAGCATGTACCGCACTACCAGCCTCATCAACAATTGCTACCTTCAGCCGAGTGAGTGATTGACACATTCCCGGCGAGGGAACTATGCCAAGAAAAAAAAGAGATGCAAGCCAATAAACATAGCTTGTGCAGCAAAGAATATAACTTCTCATCGTCGTTCTCCTCAATTAATCAGACTTCTCACTTCTTCTTCTCGGCCAGTATCGCGAATTCCTGACTCCACTTTCGCAAATGTTCGACAATCGGTATTTCGCGGACTTCCGCTTTCCCTCTGCCCTGGAGGAGAGCCGACGCCGTGTTGCCGAGAACTGCCTGACGCGCTTTGTCTTCTTTGACATATTGTTCGAGCTCAGATGCAACAGAATCGGCGTGAGTTCTATCTTCGGCTGCGCCGCACAGATCATTGCTCGCATCTTGACGTCCGAAGGCGCAGTCTGAAACGGGACGTTTAAAGGCTTACGGGTATGCACAATCGTTTCTTACAATCCACGGATATAGGATACTAAGTCGGCTGCTTCCTGTGCGGTTAGGTCACTTAGGATTCCATCGGGCATCAAGGATTTGGCACTTTTCTTTGATTCCTCGATCTCACCTCTTAGAATTCGAACAGTCTTTAGCTCATTGGTCTTTACACTGATTGACTTTTCATCTTCAGCGACAATCAATCCTGAAATAGTTTGTCCGCTTGCGGTGAGTATTGTTATTGTCGCGAAACGGTCCTCGATCTTGCGAGAAGGCTCCAGCACGTGGAGCAGCATTTCAGACGCTTCCGAATATTTCTTGTTGATCTCGGCCAAGGTTGGTCCTAACGATTTCGAGATGTCCGTTTGATCATGGCATGCGCGGCAGCGAGCCGTATCGCTGTAATAGATCAGCTTTCCGCGTGCAATGTCCCCTCTCAAACTGAGAATCTGTGAAGGCTGAATATTAGTGCCCAGTCTCGCCCTGCGCTTCGATTCGGGAAGAAACGCCTCGTATAACCCGACGATGTCCGAGCTGGCAGCACCGCTTCCAGTTTCGATCGCCAAGTCAAGTTCCGTTTTGTTCAAACGACCAAGATGAACTCGCTCAAGCAACGCCAACGACCCCTCGGTGGTCCTGGCAAGTTCTCGTATCATTGCTGAACGATCATCGCTCTTGCCGTCCAAAACCTCCAGGGCACGGTGCTCGGGCGATCCAGGCGTAAGCGGCGCTGACTTGAATTCATCGGACTTGTTAAGCGAACGAATCCATTGCTCGATCAATGCTAAACCTTTCCCGTCAACGGCATGCGACCCGATATAGGGCATGCGAGCATAACCCAGTTTTGACATTCGATAGACTAGCAATGATCGGTACGGATCTCCAGCTGCGATGACTTTGGCATTGTTCATGCCGAAGGTGCCGATGATCGTTCCCTTGTCGGTCCTAAGTTGATCGAACGGCATATCGCGCCGCAAATAGAAACTGACGATCGCGTTGCCCCGTGGATGATGGCACATGGAGCAATTGGCGTGCAGATACGATCGAGCTCGATCCTCAATCGACTGATTTATATCATGTGGGTCAACGAGACGACGTGAGTCAGACCCTTCCAAACTTGCCGGTCCAGAGACAATGCGTTGGGCAACAAGTGAAGGTAGCTGCATAGAAGTAGTTGGACCAACGAGTTGCTTTTGTAAATGCTCAAGCGGACGATTCAATTGTGGAGGCACAAAGCCGAGCACGACATTGGCACCGGCGTTATGGCAAAGTCGGCATTCGTTTACTGCATTGACTCTCCATGTCCGTTCTTCGTTGCGGCCGTTACTCATTTCAACCCGCAATGTGCGCATCGAACCTATCTCGCTTACTAGATTTGCTTCCTTGCCCTCGTCGTCCCACAAATAGCTGTAGGGATTCCACGAGCCCTCTTCAAAATGGAGCAACTGTGTTTCCAAGCGAATGGGTAGTTTATCCCAAACCGGTAGACTCAGATGTTTGACCAGAACGGTTCCATCCGGAAACGCTTGGGCGTGCTCTTGAGCCGAAAAGTCAACTGATCCTAGACCTGGAATCGCGATCCAGCGACTTGCATCAGCGCCATCCATCCATTGGCTGGCCGTAACGCTATATGGAATAACGCCGGGAGAAGGTTCGAGGTCATCGAGCGATTTGAATAGGCCTGTTTCGCTCAATTTCCTCGGAAACTTTGCGGAGTTGTCTTTCAACCCAGATGGCAGCAATTCGTAAATCTGGCCGGTAAAATCGTAATCCAACACATACAATTCACCGGCTGAGCCTTCTGCAAACGAAACAATCTGAAGATCGGTATCGACAAGCGTCGCGTGCTTGAAGGTTTTTGTTGGTTCGGATTTTGTCGCATCTGGCCAAAGAGCCCAGATCGTACCTGTAATGTAGTCACCATAGACGAACGCACCCTGCAGTTCGATTAGCTTATTGCCTCGATAGACAGGCCCGCCAATGACCGAATTGGCTTCGGTGTGCGGATGATCTTTAACAGGTGGAATTATCGGTGTCGGTCCCAAAGGCACTTCCGAACGGAGTGCGGCTCTCCCCTCCATGATAGGCCATCCACAGTTGCCGCCTCGCTCGATGCGATGGATCAGCTCCCACGTTTCCCAGCCGTTGTCAGCCACGAAGACCTCGTTGGTCAGACGGTCGATCCCAAACTTCCATGGATTTCGCAAACCATAGGACCAGATCTCACCTCGAGCACCAGGTGTATCGCGAAAGGGATTATCAATCGGGATTGAATATGGCAGTTTGCCGGAGGGGCGATCTACGTCGATACGCAAGATCGCTCCGAGGAGGTCAGAAATGTCTTGACCCGTAGTGAGACCGTCGGGCGGATTCGGTCCAGCGCCGTCGCCGGTCGAAGCATACAAAAGTCCGTCGTTACCGAACTTGAGGTCACCAGCGTTGTGCGGACCGGAAGGCCGAAGCAAAAATACAACTTCGCTTGTTGGCACGATCGTACCCGGTATGTCGGATGTTATTGTAAATCGCGAAATGCGAACCTGTCGTTTGTCTGCAGGGTGAACATAACTAATAAATACAAAACGGTTCTCTGTGAACTTCGGATGAAGAGTCGCGCTAAACAGTGAGACTTGCGAACCGGTGTGTTTCTCAAGATCGACAATCAATTCGGGTTTGGCGGCAGCCACTGACTTGGAAAGGCTGAAGATTTTGCCACTCATTTCCGTTACGAGCAGTCGATCTTGGCCCGGAATTTCTAGGAGGCTCGTTGGGTGATCGAAACGCACTTCGGGAAATGCGGGTCGAATTCGATACGGGGCAGGCGGGACCGGAGCTCCTGTAATACGAGACGTCGTCCAAGACGTTCTGGACAAAGGACTCGGCGTTGGTGACGATTGAGCCAGGACCGATGAATTCAGCATCAATCCGGCTAAGACTGCAATACGGAATGGTTGAGCCATATTGTGATCCCGCGAATCCTTTGGGTTTTGAAGTCAGTTCAATGCGATTAATTGCGTTGCAAACCAATTGAAGTTTTGACAAGTTTAGTCTGACGAACAGCACGGCGAAAGAAGGCGTGGATAGTCCCTATTGAGCTGAATTTTCTACTTCCGCTTGAAATGGAACAGAACGGCCCTACTTTCGGGAGCGTCAAACGAATATCTTCCCTGTTGATCTATGGCTAGTACTCGCGAATCTTGAAGTACTACGTCATGACGTACGACGGTCCAAGCACCTGCTGGCAGAATGGCAACGAGTCCTTTTCTTGCGGTGTTGGTTCCCAAGACATACTCCCTGTTTTTCCAGCCCATGGCACGGAAGCCTGGAGCGATATTCTCGAATATCTCGTCGCATGACATAGGAGCAAGTTGCCAAAAGTTGATTTCACGATCGATGAGGTTCCGAAGCCAAGCCAAATTGTCGGAGGCGGTGTGTTTAGTCGCATCGAATTTCCCCCAAAAATACTGTCCAAGTTTTTGGCCATATTTTTCGCCAGTCGAAGCGTAGCCGCCTCCTAGGAAGGCACCCAAGTGAGACTCAATCGTGTCAAGTTCGCTGTGCATATCGCCAGCACCTTGATAGCTCAGTTCGTCATTGATTGTGGGTTGGTTCCGAGGGTTCAGAGCCGCCGTTTCGGAAGGCGTTAGCTTGCGTTTCGGATCTCCGTTGGTCCCTTGCCACACTCGTGCATTGACATCCGCTGCGGGTCCAAGCGACGTGAGTTTCTTTTGAACAATCTGATGGTCAGCCCATCGTGGTAGATCATCGAATTGTTCGGACCATCCAAGAGACGAACCATCATGCACGCTGAGCGGAGTAGGGTAGGCAAGGTAATTGCGAATTGTCACTCCGAACTTGGCGATCTCTGCTTGGGTGTACTTAGGAAGCTTGATGTCATACTCGTTGCACAGGCAGAGCCAAACGTTCGGGTAACTTCCGTAGCGAGCAGCGATATAATGCAAGTACGGAGTCGCGTCACCCGCGTTATTCTTTGCGTTAAGCGTTGTTCTTGATTCCAGCGAATCGGGGTCGGCGAGAATGAGATCGGCAATCAGGTCATTGTCGAATGCAGTTCGCACTGCGAGATCGACACGACTATGGAACCAAGCCGGACTTGGTCGATGTGAATTATCTCCGTCATCCGTCGGTTTGCCTTCGTCATCCAACCATGGTCTCTCGACTGGATGAGGGTATAAGCCACTCTGCAGACCAAACCGCAGTTTCTTACAATTTATTAAGAACACGAAAAGCACCCATGGAGTTCAAGAGTGCTAATTTTGACGTATGAAGTGCAAGATGTATCCTATCACATTTGCAGAGTTGGGTAGTGGTTCCAGGCGCTGGAATTGGCGAGAAGGCTTATCAAATTAGGTAACATTTAGTTGGTTCCCCCTGCGCGTAGGCCTTTCTTAGTTGAATTCGCTTGTCCAACTGTGTTTGAATCGATTTGAGTCCAACCTCTCCCAGTAGCCCAATCGCTTCGAATCGATTGAAAGAAGTGACTGGACGAGTTCCGGTAATGAAACCACCTTTTGATCAATAAACATGCCGATTGGTTCGCCTTGTTCGTCTATCACAGGCGATCTGTTTACAACGGAAGCCAAACTGTCACGATCTTGGGTAATTTCTCTCCAATCATGTCCAAGCATTACGAATCGTTTTCCTGCGGCTTTAACAAGTGCCGGAATTGGGACCGCTTGGAAGTCGCCAGGCAATTAAACGAGCGACGAATCGGACTAATCTTACAAATCGCCGAGAAGCTCGGATTTGGGCATAACGATTTTGAACGGATAGGGTGGTTCAAAAAATTGCGATTGGCCTAGAAAACAAGTTGGCTGATCGGCCTTGCGGATCAAATTCTTAGCGCCGTCGATCGATGTCGGTAATTTCGATACCTCCGAAACGGCAATCGTGGTTCTCGACTCGTTGAGTGCGCCGTCCGATGTAAGCAATCCCTTTATTGACTCCATCAATTCCGTGCCCCGCGCGCCAGGCGCCAGCATGGTGCAATTAATTGGTATCGAAGTGGGAAATTTTGTATCGCATGAGGCAGGCCACATTTTTGGCAATTGGCACGTCCTGTATGGCGTAAACAATATTATGGATTCCAATGGAGGCGGCGCTCCTGTTGGCCCTGACGGTCGCTTTGGCACTGCCGACGATCCCGATGTTCAATTCAAACTGGGTAGCTACAGATCGTCCGAAGGCCACGTCGGAATTGAGGACACCCTCAACACCATCGCGTTCGGCCTTTCCACCGGCACCAAGTCCGGTAACTACTTTGATTTCGTTACCCGGACGCTCTACGTCAGTGGCAATGTCGACGATGGACACATGGACAAACTCGAAGTGAAAACCGTCGGCACCAACCTCAAGGTCTACGTCAACGACAAACTGGTATTAACTCGACCTGCGGCGGGTGTGAATCGCGTCTTTTTGAACGGATCTTCGGACAAAGATGAATTGGATGTTTCGAACTATACAGGTCCCTCAACGCTTCAGGGCCGCAGCGGGAATGATGAACTCGATGGGGGCAGCAACAACGACTTGCTCTTTGGCGGTGATGGTGACGATGAACTCGATGGTAACGCTGGCAACGACGTACTGGTTGGCGGAGCTGGCAATGATGAACTAAACGGCGGAGAAGGCGTGGACGTATTGATCGGTGGTCTTGGGTCCGATGATTTGTTCGGCGGTGGCGGAGGGGATCTTCTAATAGGCACGCGGACCGCTTTTGACTCGAACGCTGTAGCATTGACGGCCGTGCTCCGAGAATGGTCGTCTGCACGCAGCTACACCGATCGCGTAACCAATCTTCGTGGAGTCGGTATCGGAACACGGGCCAATGAAAACTACTTCTTGAAGGTTTCGGGGCCTCAAGCGACGATCTTCGAGGACTCAGTTTCGGACACACTGAATGGCGGCTCCACCGGCGATTGGTTTTTTGCTCGACTGACTGGAAGCAACAAGGACAAAATCAACAATCTCAACAACAACGAGTTTGTAGAATTGCTCTAGTTCGACAACTGCAGCTCACAAGTAGGGCGTGATAACAGCATCGACGACGCTGTGGACCTCCTTCGGGCCAAGTTTTAAGTAGCCCCGTCTCCTGGTAGATGTTGTTTCGCAAGGGTCCTCGCCATTGGGGCCAATCGTCAGCCTGAACGAAGCCTTGCTCTAGAATCAACAGCAAGGTGATGAGAACCAGCGATGACTTTGCATGCATTTCATAGTATCCTTTTTTAAGTTTACGTTGAAGTCATTTTGCAACGGTCGTTTCCTCGATCGCGTAAAGCGTGTTACGCGTAGCGATGAAAAGCACGTTATTGGCCACAATTGGCGTCGTGTAGACGGCAGTACCCATATTAACTTTGTTGATGAGTTCGCCATCCCAAACCGAATCGAGCGGTACGAACTGAATACGATTGTCGGCCGTTTGAGTCGACTTCATGGCGAAACGTGGATTCTCGGAGTGTCGGAAAATAGCAATGTCGCCGCCTAGTTTGCCCGTAAACCACTCGGTCTCAGGCTTATCACCTGGCATAGGGCCTCAATTTGTCCCTGGCTGCGTTAATCGCTGCTTCCGTCCAACGGAAGATTCTCCAGCGCATCGCCGAGTTGGCCCATAAAGTGATTCATCTCGTTGGCGTTTTGACTAGACTGTTCAAGCCACTCGGCTTCCGACAACTCGAAGGCACGCTGGCCAATCCGCTCGACCTCCAATCGTGTGCTCTGGATCACGACACGACCATTTTGATTACTGTACCACTCAAGATACAAACACTTTCGCCAAGCGAACTGGGGTTTCTCGCCGGCATTTAGTCGCCGCACCAATTCGTCATCGGGGATGTCAAAGTGTTTGATCATTTGATCGGCAGTGATGTCGCCTACGTGCCCGGATTGATCGCTGCTGATGCCTGAATAATCAGGTGGCTCATCACCGCCGAAGTCCTTAGGCAAATCAGGTTCAATGCGATGAATGCGAAACTTCCAACCCGCGAGATCGGGGTGGCAGTTACCCGCCAGTTTTAACATCAAGCGTTCAGGTACACTGTCAAGCTCAAGCCAACCAACGGTCCAGCCGAGTTGCGTGTTGTCGAGCTCGCCAGCTTTCACTAGGTGTTCCGGTCGCCAAGCCATTTCAAAATCGTTACTGCAAAAAGTTGTGAATTAAAGTCAGGGGAGTAAAAAGCACTGTCATGGTCAAACTTGCTTTTTGGAATGCACGCGTACAGTCCTGTCGAAGCTGGGTCCACCTCATCGTCGATCAGCAAACGCTTGATTTGACGTCGAATCCCTAATGATTTACGGCGCGAGAAAATGCGCTCAGAATTCAAGGAAGAAACGTGTCGCCCGGAACAGCTGAAACTTGATTTGAGCTACTTAAATGGGTCATCATATGAATTGTCTTGACTGGGTGGATTGGTTCCCTGCAAAAGCTTGGCAACTTTCTCCATGTCTTGCGTGGTCATTCGATCCGACAACTCGGTAAGACGTTCTAGTTTGCTCTGAACCGATTTTAGTTTTTTCGCCGCGTAGGCATTTCTTTGTTGAATTCGCTTGTACAACTGTTGTTCAATCTCTTCGAGTCCAACCTTTTTTTCTTTTCCTTTCAGTGAAGCTGCTCGTTCGAGCTGCCTTTTGAGCTCAGGAGTCACCAGCTCTGGAAGTTCATCGTTCAATACAATAGAAGCCGCATTCCAAAACGGGTCCTTTTCTTGCTCGGTAGCTTCTACAGATTCCTCCTTGGTTTCAGCTCCCCAGTATCCCAATCGCTTCGAATCGATTGAAAGAAGTGACTGGACGAGTTCCGGTAATGAAACCACCTTTTGATCAATAAACATGCCGATTGGTTCGCCTTGTTGGTCTATCACAGGCGATCCGTTTACAACGGAAACCAGACTGTCACGATCTTGGGTAATCTCAATCCAACTCTGTCCAAGCATTACGAATCGTTTGCCAGCAGCTTTAACACGTGCCGGAATCGGGACCGCTTGAAAGTCACCCGGTAAGCTGACGAACGCGACCCCCAGAGTCTTGTCCACAGCAGAGGCAAGCGGACCGCATATCGCGGCATACTCTCTCCGCTGACTACCGTTTGCAGTCGTCATGCCAGCAGTCGAAAATGCAGAATCAGCCTTCTGAGCTTCTTGTAAGGAGCTATATCGCTGAGTTGGTGCGAACCTAAATTGCATCTCGTGCGGGCCACCCATTCCTCCCATTCCGAGTACTTTTGCTCCAACAGATATCGCCCCTTTAGAATTTGCACTGGTGAATGGTGCTGGATGCTCAGCCAAGGCTCTGGCTTTCGATGTGATCAGAAGGACTTCATTCTCGATCACATACGTTAGTTCTAGAGGCTCTAGAATCAAATTGAGGGCGGAGCGAAACGATACCGCAGGCAGATTCAAAGTTGTCGGCTCATTGGGAGTTATGTTCAACGTGCCTAGGGCTTTTACGTCGAGCACAATTGGAGTGTCGTAGGTAACTTGAAAATACCTCATTACACGAGCCAAGGGCTGTGCGTTAAAATTCACTTCTCCCCGCTCGCTCAAGGCGCGGAAGATTTTGCGTTCGGCATCCAGTTCAGGTCCAACGGGATTCCAATGACTAACCGGATCGTCGGCGTTAGCCGGTTCTTCGTAACTCGTTATCTGGAGAACTTCGTTTTTAACGACAAAAGTTAGGTTGAGGGGTTTCAATATCAGATTCAGGGCGGAGCGAAAGGATACTGGAGGTAGCCCTAAAGTAATCGGCTCATCTGATTTCAAGTTCTCCTTTTCCAATTGCTTGTCGTCAATGACGATCGGCACGTCGAAAGCGTTTTCAAAGAATTTCATAACGTTAAATAATGGTTGTGCGTTGAAATTAACATCGCCGCGTTCGTCTAAGGCTCGGTAGATACGGCGTTCGGATTCCAGCAGTTCTTTTGGTGGTTGCTTCTGCGGACTTTCAATTGGAAATTCATCTATTCGTTCGGTAAAAGAAGCTAGGGACTCTTGAAACTTATCTGTGTTTCCGACCTTTGCGGCCAAAAGCATGCTACACGCAACCGAACGTTTCTCATTGCCCTGAACGACATCCACTGGCATCGTCATGCTGAGCGGCATTGCCAAGATGCGTTGTCCTTGCGGGGTTGAGACAATGCAGCCGATTCCTGACTTGCTCTGAAAATCGAACCCTTTGTGCTTGAATTTGGCGGATAACAAGAGAAAGCGTTCTCGA
Organism: Pirellula sp.; assembly: GCA_043744075.1. Classification (GTDB taxonomy): domain Bacteria; phylum Planctomycetota; class Planctomycetia; order Pirellulales; family Pirellulaceae; genus JBKCUI01. Next base: position 44,585 of record JAYTVL010000454.1, read on the forward strand.
AACGCTGCGGCTTTAACTGTTTCCGCAATTGCACCCGCTGAGGTATTGGGAGTGGCGCCAGGAAGGGACAACCCCCCTTGTCCAAATACGGCGGGCGTTAGTAAGCAAAATAGCAACAAACCACAATGACCAAACAAGCGTTTCATGATTTCCCTTTGTCTTTCAGTTCCATTATCCAATAATCCAACTGTTGTTCGATTTCCTTGACGCCATCCAAAAATTCCAGTTCGATCGGCCCGCTTTTCTCCTGATCGTTTCTTTCCGAGTTTTGTGTTGGCGATTCGGCCGGCGACTCGACTTGCGACTCAATTTGCGATGAATGAAGCTTGGGATGCGTAAGCTGTTTTTCGATAGAGTCGATTTCCTGATCCAAAGCGGTGACCGGTTCCAAGAATTCCAAATCCAATTTCTCAGCCTCGTTTTTTGCTTGACTGCTTTCAAACAGGTTCGCAGCGCTCGGTAGCAGATTGAAATTGGGAGCCAATTGCCTAGGCAGCCAGATGATCGCAAGGACAACGCTAGCCACCACGCAACATGCAATGCCCAAAAAGACTTTTGGCCAATGGCTCTGCAGATTCGGTGCATCTTTTGGTTGAATGAGGACGGCAGGCAGGGGGCATGAGAGCGGATCCTGAAGATGCCTCAGGGATGCTTCCAAAAGATCGCCGACCTCTGCTGCCGACTCGAACCGATTTTCCGGCGATTTACTATGCAGCCGTTCGACGAAGCCCGCCAACCATTCCGGAACTTGCGGGCTGCAAGCCAGAATCGAACGAGGGGTGTCCTGTGAAATGCGATTCAAAACCGCCATCGGGGATGCGGCCCGGAACGGCGGATGGCCCGTCAACATCGTATAGAGGACACTGCCCAAACTGAACAGATCCGAACGGGCGTCGATAGATTCGCCGCGAGCTTGCTCCGGTGACATGTAGTCCGGTGTCCCCGCCAAAAAACCGCTTCGAGTCAAACTCGCGTCGTCCGCAGCCCGAGCCAAACCGAAGTCGACAATGTAGGCTCGTTGGACATTGCGTTCCAAAAGGATGTTGCTCGGCTTGATGTCCCGATGAACTAAACCTTGTGCATGAGCCGCGGCCAAACCCATCGCAACTTGCTGAGCGATTCGTACCGCTACCAGCACATCAAGCGATCCCTCGGCGTCGATGGTCGCTTGCAGCGTTTGCCCCGGAACATACGTCATCACCAAATAGGGCGGATCGTGGTCCGCAGCTACTGAATGGATCGGAACAACATACGGATCAACAATCGATGCAGCCGCTTGTGCCTCGCGTGCGAAGCGTTGCCTTGCAACACCAACCAATGCTAAGTGAGGAGCGAGTACCTTGATGGCGACGAAGCGATTGAGCTCGTGATCGTAGCCTTTGAGAACTAGGCTCATGCCACCCATTCCGATCGGTTCCAAGATCTCGAATTCGCCCAAGCGACCGAGCATGGCTGGGTTGTCGGACTTGTCGATGACTTGCCGAGCAAATTTTACCAGCGACGCTTGGTCGATGCTAGCCTGCGGTTTCGGTTTGGCAACAACTTCAGGCGAGGACGACAACTCATGATCCCAAGCGTCCTCGCTAAGAATCTTCGGCCAAGCCAATGCGGTTGGCTGCTCTTCAATCCGTGAACGACACGGCAGACAATGCTCGATATGACGCGACCACTTTTCCGTTTCCTTCTCCGAATCAGAGTTCAGCAACCAGGCTCGCAGGTCAGCGGGCAAGCATTGTTCATTGGTTTGCATCAGAGATTCTCCTCGGCTTCCATTTGGTCGACCTGATCGCGAAGCCGCGCGATCACTCGCGAGCGAGCGATGTAAACTGCACCGGAGGACATTCCAAGCTTCTTGGCAACATCGGTTGGGGACATTCCATCGACACACGATAGCCAGAAAGCATCCCAAGTCGTTGTCGTAAAGAACGGCTTGACGTGAGCGGCGGCCAAACGAAAACAATGACGATAATGTTGCATTTCCAGATCGTGTCGCAACTCTTCTTGTTGCTGTTGATCAGCAACTTCTTGAAAACCAATGACTTCGCATGTGTTTGACGACATTGCACTTGCGACTGAATTTTGGCGGGAGGACCAGGCTTTCCAACACAAATTGGAGATGATGCGGTTGAGCCAGCGGCGGAACGAGGCTGGTTTCCCATCGCTTTCGAACTGGGGTAGATATCGAACGAGAGTGACTAGCACTTGCTGAGTTATCTCCATCGCATCGGCATGCTGAAGCCGTCGGCATCTGAGTGTACGGTAAATGGGAGCTTGGTAGAGCGCGACAAACTCAGACCAGCCCTGCGAATCGTGCGGGTTCTGCGATATTTTGCAGAGCAAACTGATTCGCGTTTCGGGGAGCTCTGCCATGTTGACTTGGGACGTTGTTTAGGTCATGCAAATTATGGAGCTGCGGTCGGTAGTTGCGACCACTGTGTGGCACGCTCTGAGGAACGAAGGGCGTGTGAGTCGCCTCAAAAACCAAAGGTTTTTGAACTGCGGACGTCACACGGAGTGTGACGGGTACTATAAAATCACAGCCTCTGGGCGTGCCACCCGTACCGTAATTTGCGATCGCCAAACACTCTACCTAAGGTATATAAGTCGTTGACGGAGAGCAATCTTTCAGACGATTTCCAAAAAAGTGTTCAGAGAATCGTTCGGCAGCGCTTTCGTTGCTTCAATGCGTTCGGTAACAATCCCTAACGAGCGGTTCCTTTGGTGTCCGTTCGAAATGGCGATGCCGGCAGTCCGGCCCCATTGTAAAGGTTGCACTTCGGAAAATTCTCCCACGCATAACGGATGGCCAACGGCTTCTTAACTTCAGCGTTGCTTACAACTACTTTGTTGTTTTCGATAAGGGCGATGGATGGCTTCCATTGCATATCGGCTCCCGCGATTTCAAATCCCTGCAATTCGCCCCCCTTTGCTACGAGGCCGCCATCGGAATGTTTGAAGGACATCACGAAGTCGCTGCCTCGAATCTCGTGATCACCTGGCAATGGGCCGGATGTCGCCGCAACTTTTTGGCCGTACACTGTGCCTAGCGCCCACATCGAAAGCCGACGACCGACCTCTTGTTTGTTCTTGGGATGAATGTCTTTTTCGTCTCCGATATCGATGTTGATCCCCATGCCGGTCTTGGGCAGTGCAAGTGTCTTGAGCATTGCTTCTCGAACGATGGGCCAGTCACGACCGTTTCCACTAAAGTTTGGCAACTGAGCCCAAGCAAACGGAAAATCATAGCCCCACCGCGATCGCCAATCGTTCACAAGGAGCGGCAATTGATATTCATAGAACGGTGCCTTGGCGGGCACGCTGTTCGCCTCACCTTGATACCAGAGTGCGCCTCGAATTGCGTACGGAATCAGAGGCACAATCTTGCCATTGAACAGCCCGCCTACATTGCTCTTGCGGCTTTTGACTTCAGCAGGATTGGTAGGCTTTCGTGGTATCGCTTGATTTTCTGCTCGTGCTTTCTTAGCAGCCGCTTGCCACGTCGCTAGATCACTCTCATACTTTTTCATCTCGGCCTCGCTGTCGATTGCTGATTTGTCGTTTTTCGAAGTTTCGAAAAAAGCTCGTAGTTCCTTTGATGCATGTTGTACATCGGATGCTATCCACGATTCGATAGGCGTACCGCCGACCGAGGAGTTGATTAAACCCACCGGCACATCCAGCGACTTATGAATCTCGCGACCGAAAAAATAGAGGGTCGCGGAATAGCCACCCACCGTTTCCGGTGAACATACTAGCCACTGCCCTTTGCCGATGGTTTGCTCCTCTGGAGAGGCTGCGGACTCTTCTTTAAACATTCGAATGCTGGGTAGATTAGAGGAGGTCTGTTCTTTCTCGAAATTCATTGCGCCCTTGACCGCCATCGCCATGTTCGACTGCCCTGATCCAAGCCACACTTCACCAACGAGCACGTCCTTGATGACGATCTCGTTTTTACCTCGCACTACAAGCGTTTTGCTTTCTCCAAGCTTGAGTTCAGCAAGTTTCACCGTCCATTTTCCATCCGCACTCGGCATGGTGGTTTTCGTCTGACCGGCAATGCTTACAGAAATTTCTTCGCCCGGATCAGCCCAACCCCATACGGGCACGGTGGTATCTCGCTGCAAAACCATGTAGTCCGAAAAGATGGCGGGCAATCTTACGTCGGCGACCGCAAAGTTGGAGATCAGGACGAAAGAAACGAATAGGCTGAGAATTTTGGCGATTGATTTCATTTGTGATCAATGGTTCTGATTTCTGGTGGATTTTGCTGGGCGAACCCAATTTACAGGTAGATTACAAGCTGCCCCTCGCCTTAGACGCTTATCGAGCGATCTATTTGTTTAGCGTGATCAGTTTGTCTTCGGGGTTTTCTGTCAGCACGAGGCCGCGAAAATGGAGTTCTTGGGCCACCTTGTTGGAGTGGAGTTGTAGCCCGATTGGACCGGCTTCGCAAAGCTCTGGTTTGGGATCGGACCAGTCAGCAACAGCTTGACCATTGATGGCATGTTGGATTCGGTTGCCGATTGCAAGGATCTCCATTCGGTTCCAATCGTGCTGTACGCCAGCCTTCTTAGCGAGTTCTTTCTCATCCTTGTAAATGCTGTTTCTGCCAAATAGATCGTAGTACCCATATGCGGACGGAAACATCACGAGATGCCCCATATAGCTGTATGGATCGGACTCCTTCTCTACGTTCTTGCCCCACAATGCGATGCCCGAATGCATTTCGCTCGTGACCAATTTGGCTTCAAAGATCAAGCGAAAGTTGCGATAAGACTTTTCGGTGACCAGGTAGGTACTCGCCTTTGGCGCGTTGCCATCGTCGTTGCGAGCAATGATGATTCCGTCTTTCACCGAGAAGTATTTTTCGGTCTGTCCTTTCCAACCGTGGAGCGATTTTCCATCGAATAGATGGATTGCTTTTTCGGATGAAGGGAGTTTACTGATCTGAGACTCAGACCAATCGGCTACGGGTTTGTCCTGTGCATTTGCAAAAGAGGAAATGAGCAGCAGACTTAGAGCTAAATTAAAAAAGCGGTTGCAATTCATAAGGCACCTTGGGAGAGAAAGGGGTAAATTGGTCATTTTTAGTGTATCACAGAAAGGAACTTCGTTGCGAAGTGGCGTAGTCATCACTTTCCAAAGTGCCCGATTTCGATGAAAATAAGTTATTGTTGCAACCCAAGCCCTTACTTCATGTCGCGGCACGTGGAGCAAATCTTTATTTGCAGGATCATGGCGATCCAGTTTGGTATCGCGCATTTAGAATGCGAACAATTCCTGCCAATGAGATTGTGCAAGCTTCCACTGATTTCAAGCCAGCCGACATTCCCGCTGAAATGTTGGACAAAGAGAGTCAGTTTATCGAAAACAAAAAGAAAGCCGGCAAGTAGCCGAAAAGAGCCATGAGAGTTTGCATTCCATTCCTTCTTGCTTTTACGCTGACGCAAGATTTCGTTTTACTCGCGCAGGCTTCGCGGCCGAATATCCTTGTCATTGTAAGCGACGATCAGGGTTACGCCGACGCTGGGTTTCAGGGTGGCAAGGATGTGCCTACTCCGAATCTTGACAAATTGGCTGCATTGGGAGCTCGTTGTACAAATGGCTACGTATCGCATCCATTCTGTTCTCCAACCCGCGCAGGATTGCTCACCGGTCGTTATCAGGCTCGATTCGGTCACGAATATAATCCCGTTTATGATCCGTTAGACAAGACGGAAGGATTACCCCTGACGGAGCGATTGTTGCCGCAGTACATGCACGATGCAGGTTACAAAACCGGTTGGGTAGGAAAGTGGCATCTAGGGGCTTCACCTGACCACGCACCCTGGAAGCGCGGATTTGCTGAGACCTTTGGGTTCATAGGCGGCGGTCATGCTTTTACTGGCTGGAAGCCCAATGAACGGCAATACACGATTCCGCTCACACGTGATGGCAAGCTGCTCGACGAAGTTCCTGAACATCTGACGCTATCGTTTGGCAACAAAGCTTCCGAGTTCATACGTCACTATACGGAGCAGCCTTGGTTCCTTTACCTCGCCTTCAACGCACCCCATACGCCTCACCAACCAACGGCGGAGCGTGAAGAACGATTTGCCCACATTGAAAACATACAGCGTCGCAAGTACCTTGCGCAAGTGAGCTTGATGGACGATGCAATTGGTACAGTCACGACAGCGCTTGCAGAGAGTGGTCAGACACAGCGAACGCTAATTTTCTTTTTCAGCGATAACGGTGGGCCTGTGAAGAACGGTGCGGACAATGGCAATCTCAAGGGGCAAAAAGGCCAAGTCTACGAAGGTGGGGTTCGGGTTCCGTTTCTCGTAAGTTGGCCGGAGAAAATTGCTGCACATTCGAGTTTTGATTCGCCCGTTTCATCGCTGGATGTTTTTGCAACATCACTTTCTGTAGCGGGCATTCAGATTCCGACTGACAAAAAATACGACGGCGTAAACCTGGTCCCCCATTTGACGGGTGCGGTTAAACCCGAACCGCATCAAGCCCTTTTTTGGCGAGCAGGACTTGGCAAAGCGATGGCAGTCCGTGAGGGATCATGGAAGTTAGTTCGAACTTCGGATAGTCCCGACGAATTGTACGACCTTGCAGCCGATGTTGGTGAAACAAAGAATCTCGCGTCTGAAAAACCCGAGGTAGCGTCACGTCTGGCAGTAGCACTCGAAGCATGGAGCAAAGAGATGATTGCGCCCGTCTTTCCGGGCTCCAGTGTCAAGAACGAAGATTGGGGCCCCGGTGGTGCAAACCAAAAGAACAGTCCGAATGCGGTTAGTCCAAAAGCCCCTGCGAAGGAATGATTCGGCTTTGAGCATTTCTCTGCCGTCCATTTTTCTGTCAGCTGAAGTCTTGGCATAAAATGGGTGTAAAAAGGACACTTCTGGCTGATCGCATGCGCGTGTTGTCAAAAGGTCGGGCTAGATAGTCGTTTAACCGCGTGGGCATCGCCGCATCGCCCCGCGTATTTGCATCCGACAAACTGTCGTAGCGGCCCGTTGGGCACGCGGTTAAACGAATGAACCCTTGGCTGGACATCCAAAAGCAGAATGAACTCATCTTCGGAGACGTAAACTTGGTTGAGATCGATTTACTACGAGAAGGAACTTGGGTGATGGCGACTTGCAAGGATCTTTATCCTCGGAAATTGCGAAAGCCTTATCGCATTGTGTGACGCGACGCGAGTCGACTGAGGAAAGCGAGGTTTACAGAGCATCCCATCTCTGCCCGCTACCAGAAGTCCGAATTCCGCTCCGAAAAGAGGAATCGGATATTCTTTTACCGCTGCTGTCCAGAGACAGTTGAGGACAACTGCTCTACACTAAGCAGCATTGGCTTTCGGTTGGTGTCGTGTATGCCTTGGTGCGATCACCTCGGATGCAAGTCCCAACTTTTCAAGCAGCTTGATCTCGTAGTAACTGATATCGATTTCCCACCACCGATGTTGGACGCTCGCGGACGAGGGGTCTTCATGGTGATTGTTGTGCCATCCTTCGCCAACGGTCAGCAATGCGACCAGCCAATTGTTGCGACTGTGTTCACCCGTCTCGTAGTTGCGATATCCAAACATATGACTGAGTGAATTCACCGACCAAGTGATGTGCCATACCAAAATGATGCGCATGTACAAACCCCATACCACCATGCTCAATGCGAGCTGCATCGCGCTAGTCTGTCCCCATCCGATCCAACCGATCAAGTAGCCAACTACAAAATAAATAGGCAGTTGCGAAGCTCCGATGTACAGATTGGTCAGCGGCCTTTTCTCCATGTGCATGTAAAATGGATCTCGCAACAAATCCTTTGAAAACTTTTCGATCGCACTGATGGAATGGGTGTCTCGGTTGTTGACCATCAACCAGCCGAAATGCGACCATAGGAAATTGACGAGTGGTGAATGAGGATCGGGCTGGTGATCGGAATGAACATGATGGATTCGGTGGATGGCAACCCAACGCGCGGGCGAATCCTCGAGGCAGCAGATTCCGAGAATGGCAAAAGTGTGCTCAACCCATTGCGGAGTTTTGAAACTGCGGTGCGTTAACAGTCGGTGGTAGCCAATCGTGATTCCCTGCCCGAATACGTGGATGCCAATCAGCATCGCAATGAAGCCGACCCACGAAAAGAAATAGGGGACGAGTGCCATCAAGCCAAGCAAATGGACAACCAAAATTGTCCCAAGGTAAAGCCTATTGATAGTGAACGGCTTAACGGTTTCTGGAACGGACATCGCCATCTAGGACATGCTCCACTAATAAAAAGTGTTTGATTCAGTCCTACGATTGTGTTCAAACAAGACCGAACTGCTAGTGCCATTGTTCGGATTGCGACGTTTTTACGCAAGGCGACAAACAGCTTTGCCTGCATTGTAAAGACGAAGCACCCTTCGGCTCTCGCCCAAAGCCACTGAAGCACGTGGCCTACATAATTGAAAAATAGTTTTCGACGGCGAAATCCAAGTACTCTCGTCTTAGCTCCAATGGTTGAGTGTTGAAATAACAATAAGAGCGAACTTGGAGAAGGAGGTCACGGGGGTGGCAATTCCGCATCGGCCTACCTATTGGTTTGTAGTGTTTTTCAATGAGGTAGTCGATCATCTCAGGTTTATGCGGGATTTTTGTTACGCGGCACATGATCTCGAAGAGTTTTCTGAACGCCTCCTCGCTTGGATTCTCGACCTCAATTTTGTAGGGAATACGGCGAAGGAATGCGTCATCGACCAAGTCTTTGGGCTCGAGATTGGTACTGAAAATGACCAACTGGTCGAAAGGAACTTGGACCTTTTTGCCGCTGCTAACGGTCAAATAGTCGTATCGTTTTTCGAGCGGTACGATCCATCGATTGAGCAGTTCGTCGACGCTCATCCGCTGACGTCCGAAGTCATCTATCAGAAGCACGCCACAATTGCTTTTAAGTTGCAAAGGCGAATCGCTGACTTTGGTTTCTGAGTTGCGACAAACTTCGAGCATTTCCATAGTCAATTCACCGCCGGCCACGATGGTTGGTCTTCGGATTCTGACCCAGCGGTGGTCGATTAAGCTATCGCGCAGCATGCCGTCGGATTTCTCATGTGGACATTCTTCGTGATTGAGGGGGTCAAAAATTCGGAGCAGATCACCGTCGATTAACACTGCTCGTGGAATCCAAATGTATTCACCAAATGCCCGTGTTACTCGTTCGGCGATACTGGTTTTTCCGTTGCCTGGGAATCCGAAAAGAAACATTCCACGACCGCTATTGACCGCTGGTCCCAATCGAGCCAATAGCTGTGGCGAAACGAGTAAATCGGAAAAAGCTGCCTTGAGGTCGTCACGACTAGGATGCTGGAGTTCCACCGACTGTAAGCGAACCGATTCGACATATTGGCTTAGAGGGACTGGTGCGGAGCCAAAATAAGTTGTTTTCTGGATGTGACGTTTGGCACGGTCACGACCTGCATCGCTGAGCGTATGGATGTAGTCATTCATGGCGGTTGCCCCTAAATATCCCGACAATTGCTGGGCTTTGAGCCTGTTCAGGGTGGGTTCGACAAAACAAAAAGGGAGTTTGATTTGTTCTGCAATATCCCGCCCTGATGCTTCACCTCGATTGAGCAGATAACGCATCACGATTTCTTCTACGAGTTGTCCGCTGATGCCGGCTGCGTCGAGGGATGCGGGTTCGACTGGGATGATGGGTTCATTCCGGTTCCTCGTTGCTTTGAAGTAGATGCTCGGGGCGCCAGGTTCAGCGGGTTTTGCGTTATCCGCCGGTGCGAAAGCTTGCCCTGGAATTGGACGAACCGGACTGTTGTTGTTTTGCGGCTGAGAAGCCAATCGATTAATTCTCTCCAGCGCCTCCTCCAGGCTATTCGAAGCAGGATTGGGAGTCGAAACGGGGACGAATTGACTCGTTTGCGAAGAGATCGGGTTTTGCGGATTGACTTGAGTCATAACGATTTACGGGGCCAAAGGTAAAACCAAAAAAATAACGATACAATGCGCGGAATCGGCTGAATTCTTATTCGAAATAAGGTTTTTCAAAGTTAGCCGGAGAGAATTTCAAGGTGTAGGGTGGGCAATCAGTAGAAACGGCAAAACGCAACCACAACCTGACTGAAACAATTAATTGCAGGTAAAAGTGAAGCCAAAAAAACCTACGCTAAAAACTACTTTTGCCCCTTGCATGCTCTGCTGTGTACCACTATCTTTTCGCCTCCTCGCTCCAGCCACCTTGGTGGCAGGTTGATACCGACTAACGTTGGTTGAGTTTTCTGAAACGGCTGACAAGCTGACAAATCGGAAAATAAGAGGGACAAACGGTTGACAGTGACCGATACCCTCGGTTACAACGTTGACCCCAACTAAAGGACGGTTGGCGGGCCGAGACGCATCGAAAGAGCGTTTTGTCTTGCGAAACGTTGTTTTTGTTGAACTGATCTTTGACAATCTGGTGGATGAGTTT
>JAYTVL010000455.1:0-14828 GCA_043744075.1 Pirellula sp.
ATCCGGATGAAATCCAGATGAAATCCGACGGAAGGCCGATTTGGTGGCGTTAGCCGAGAAGTGTCAAAAAAGGCCGAAAAAGAATCGTTCGTTCGTTCAATTCAATTTTTTTTGCGTTTTGTCGTTTTTTTCGGCCCAGCAGCACTATGCAGCTCTGGTTTTGCCAAAACGAGAGGCGGCAGGAATGATGGCTCGGACAGGACGATTGTTTGCGATCTGCTCAAGTATTTTAGCTGCGATTTCGATAGCTTGGCATCCTTGCTCGCCCGTTACGGTAACCGGACTGCAAGATGAGATAGCCTGGAGAAATTCTTTGTGTTCCAATTCGATTGCATTGGCAGGTGCGACTTTGTGTTCTACTCTTTGAAGCCAGTCTACAAAGAGATTGTCTTTTACTTTAGAACGAAGATCGGCTGGCAGCTGGTCGGCTTGCCTGGAACCGTCGGCCACATCGTCAACGGCCGATGTTTGAGTGACAGAATTAGAGGCAAAATCGATTTCAGTAAGTCCGTCGTCAGTATAAACCTGCATAATCCGCTTCGGTACAGCCGAAATTCGCGACGCTCGCAGATTTGCTATTGTCCCATTGCGAAAACGAAGGCTTGCAGCCGCAAAATCCTCTGTTTCGCCGAGAACGTTCCATCCGTAGGCAGAAACAGATTCGATCGGAACCTTGACCACACTGAGAATAAGATCGATATCGTGAATCATGAGATCCATTACGATTCCGATGTCTGTGCTACGCCCAGTGTATGTCCCTTCGCGAGCCACCTCGATGTAGCGAATTGTGTCGTTCGAAAAACGCCCTGACGCCAATTGCCAAGCTGGGTTGAACCGCTCAACATGCCCCACTTGAAGTGTGCAGTTGTTGGATCTCGATAGTTGAACCAGTTGGGCGGCTTCGTCATGGGTACTTGCGATTGGCTTTTCCATCAGCACATGAATACCGCGACTCAGGCACCAAGAGCCGATTTGATGGTGAAGGAAAGTAGGTGCAGCAATGATGGCTCCATCAATTGCGCCGTTCCAATCGCGGTAATTAGCGATGGCAGCAGCTTTCAATTGTGATTCAACGAATTGACGAGAATCCTGGCAGGGATCGGCGACACCGATGAGTTCGCATGATGAATTTGATGCAATGAGCCTGGCATGAATACGTCCGAGATGACCACCGCCAATAACACCAATTCTCGGCTTCGATGCTGTCGGCGGAGTGTGGATATGGCTCATAATTAGACCTTGTTGTTAGTAGCTTGAACGGCGAAGATCATAAGTCGGGCTGAACCGGACGCTAGCGCGTTGCGGCTGATTAGCCGAAGGGCGCTAGCCCACGGTTTGCGGCCCATGTTGTGATCGACGCCAGCTTGAACTATGCGGCAGCGGAAGAGGAAGCGGAGCGTCGATCACGTCCTCGGCCGTGTCGCCCCAATTGCGAACCGTCAATATAGGCGAAGAGTATTTCGAGTTCTGGAGACAAAGCCCCGTTGACTTGTAGGATCTCTCGCGCGTGTTTGACCCCTACCTTGGAACGATACAGCAGCTTGTGAGCTTCGCCAATCGTTCGTATAGAGGCCACTGAAAAATTCTTTCGCTTTAGTGCTACAACGTTGACGCATCGCGGTCTTGCGGGAAATCCTTCGGCTAACATGAATGGCGGAATATCTTGGAGGACGCGGGAAAGTCCGCTTACAAAGCTATAGCATCCGATCGACGCAAAGTGGTGAACGGCAACACCGCCGCTCAACGTGGCGTCATGTTCGACTCGTACATGCCCACCTAGCATGACTGTATTGGCCATTATAACTCTGTCCTCGACGATACAATCATGAGCCACATGCGAATTGGCCATAAAGTAACAGTCGCTTCCAATTGACGTGATGCCCTCGTCCTTTTCGGTACCACGGTTGACTGTCACGCACTCCCGAAAAACGTTTGAATCACCGATAACAACTTGTGTTGGCGAGCCTTGATAGGAAAGGTCTTGAGGTTCGCCACCGATGACGCAACCAGGGAAGAAGCGATTGTCTCTACCAATGATGGTGTGGCCGGTTAAGGTGACGCTATTTTCCAGACGCGTACCGCGGCCAACTTTGACGTGTGCACCAATAACGCAATGGTGACCGATGCGAACATCGTCATCGAGTTCGGCGCGAGGATCGACCACTGCGGTATGGGCGATTATTGTTGGCATGAGAAGGTTCCCGAACGTGTCTGATTAATTAGTTGGTCTGTGATGTGTTTAATCATGCTGCAAGCCTGCTTTGAACTGGCACTTGTGCGACTCTCAGCTTGTGAACCGCTTCTGCAATATTTCCGTTTAGAATGTGACCGCTTCGATGCGCGATGATTTTTCCCTGGATTCGCAAGCCGCAAAGGGACAAGTCTCCAATGAGATCGAGCAGTTTGTGACGCGAGCATTCGTCTTCAAAGCGGGGCGAATTGTCGATTGGGCCGCTTGGGCCAAAGACCACCAAGTCGCGGAAAGTTACGTGCGTCGCAACTCCCTGAGACTGAAGCCCACGCGCTTCGCTTTCCGTTAGAAACGTTCGAGCCGGAGCGATTTCGTGAGCGAATGAACTTCTTTCGATTTTGTACGTGTATGTCGATGCTGGGATTGGACTTGTTGGACCGTAGTCTAGTTGATATTGGATTGTTAGACCTGGATCGGATGAGGGGATTGCCATAATCCAGTGGCTTTCTGAGCCGACTCGCAGTGGCATTGTGAGTTTTACTTCGCAAGTGGTCGCTGGCTGCTTTCGAATTCCGGCACTTTCCAAAGCATGGGCAAATGCGAGTGCGCTGCCATCCATTCCGGGCATCTCCGGTGCGTCGCATTCGACAACGCAATTGTCGATGTCCATGGCGTACAGAGCCGCCGCGACATGCTCTACCATTTCGACGAGACAGGAGTTGCTGACGAGAGTTGTTCTAAGGCTTGTTTCGCGGCGATTGGCAGCGACAGCATGGATTTCCGGACGGCCCGGTAAATCCACTCTACGGAAGATGATTCCAGTGTTTGGCATTCCCGGCAGAAAAGTTAGCGTGATAGGTCGACCGGACCAATAGCCGCGACCGCTTACGTGCGCAATGTGCTCAATCGTTTGTTGGAATCGAATTTGTTGCATGCGTGACGCCGAAATCCGTTTCGTGTCCGTGAATGGAATTGTGTAAGCTAAACTCAAAGAAAATTGCCGACTTAAGACTCGAGTCCCGATCTTACGTCCCCAGGCCGAAGCCTGGGGACGCGTTCAATTCAAAACTATCTAGTTCGAGTTGGGGTTGACGGTGCTGGCTGTGTAGCAGAACGAGTGACTGGTGCGGTTTGAGCTGCCGCAGGTGCTGCCGCTGCTGGCTCATCCCGTTTGAGAACGGCTAGCACTACCTCCGTGACGTCAACTCCGGGATTGTAATAGAGGATATCCCGTTGGATACCAAAGTTAACGGTTTGTGGCTTCTTGGGGTCCATTTCATTCTGCTCGCGACTATAGCGAAGCACTACATCGTACTGATAGTGTTTAGCAACCAGAGCAATCGAATTATTGATCGATTGATACGATTTGTAGATTACGTTCGCTTGTTTTTCAGCGAACTCTTTTTCTTTACCCATGAAGTCGACTCTCAGCTTGCTCTCTGCGCTGATGAGGCTTTCTTGTTTCTGCTTGAATTGGGGAGAATCTGCCTCAAAGGTTTTGGCAATATTCTCTTGGTCGGCGAGCAAGGCTTTTCGACGGCTTTCGATTTCTTCCTGTGCCTGTGTCATTTCAGCTTTAATCCCTTCCATGTTGGCATTCATGTTGGGGTGATTCTTCAGTATGTAGCCGACATCCACCAAAGCGATGCTGGTAGGACCGGTTTTAGGGCCAGCGGGAGCGGCCTGCGGCGAGGCGGCTGGCGCTTGGCCCAAGACGGATGGTGCGGCGAAGAAGCCCATAAGAGCAATAGACGCCATTGATTTTCGAAAACGCACTTGTCAGCACTCCTTGCTAAGTGAATTGTGGGCGGTCGAGTTTAATCTCAACGGCTTTTGCAGAAAACACTCCGTCGTTTTCCACGTGAGTTATGCCGACTTGCTAAGTCGCCACACTGTTTCATTCACGATTCTGACAATTCAAGCATTCCACGTAAATAGCGATCTTGCAATTCTATTCGGTAACTCGTGCTTTCAGTTCCATCTTTTCCTCGCCGCGTTCGACCATGATTCTGAAGACATCCCCTTTGCTCAGTTTCTTAAGGATCCGATCGAGTTCTGCACGGCTGGTTGTCTCCTCACCGTTTATTTTTAGAATTTTGTCCCCGGATTGAACGCCTGCGTTCATAGCGATTCCCTCGAGCACTTTTTCGACGACAACGCCGGGCACTTTCAAATTCAAGCGAACCCCGAGTGTCGTTCGCCGACGCATGGTCGCTTGGGGATTGGCTCGCCCTTTGACTTTGATGAAAGTGGGCCTCAAGGTGTCTGTGGTGAGTTGATTTGCAATCGTGGTGACCATTCCAGTGATGCGTTCGATTCCGTTTATGTTGATTTTGTCGAAATCATCGCTTGGTCGATGGTAATCATCATGCAGCCCGGTAAAGAAATGCAACACAGGAATGTTGTATTGAAAGAAAGACTGGTGGTCGCTTGGCCCCATCCCTTCCGGTTGCCGTTGGATCGAGAATCCGGCCGAATCATTGGCCTTTGTAATGATCGCATCGAATTCAGTTGCAGAGCCCGTCCCGTAAATTGTTAAATCGTTGTTGGTGAGTCGACCTACCATATCCATGTTTAGCATGGCAACGGTGTTTTCAAGTTCAAAGCGGGGGTGCTTTACGTAGTAATCGCTTCCTAAAAGATTAAGTTCTTCACCGGAGAATGCAATGAAAACAAGCGTACGTCTGGGTACATCTTCGCCGGAAGTACGGGCTAAGAGACTGAGTT
Source organism: Pirellula sp. (assembly GCA_043744075.1). Taxonomy (GTDB): domain Bacteria; phylum Planctomycetota; class Planctomycetia; order Pirellulales; family Pirellulaceae; genus JBKCUI01. The sequence continues at coordinate 4,919 of JAYTVL010000455.1, forward strand.
GCTTTGCGGATTCTAGCAAACAAACGGTGCCGGACGCATTATCGTCTGCCCCATTGTGAACAGCAATGGTTCCAGGCGCCAATGATCCACGACCGCCCATCCCTACGTGATCAAAATGCGCGCCTAGTACTACGTATTCGTTCGCCAGAGTTCCTTGTCCAGGTAGCACACCAACGACATTCATGGATGGAAGCTTTGTCAGTTCGACTCGACCATTTGCTTTCCAACCATCCATCACAAACGACCTTGGGACTAGATCTCGGTCAATTCTTGATTCTATTTCAACCAAAGAACTGCCTGATTCCTTGATCCAAGTCTCGACATCGCTCCGTCGGACGAAAAAGGTTGGGACTTGATCTTTCGATACAGCGATACCGGCTCCGGAAACCGGAAGAACTGTGCCTGGATTGGCCTGCTCTGAATTCTGATCGTTAACCAAAATCAAGGCAGCAACTTCATGTTTGGCGGCATTCGTTTCTTTCGCTGTAAACAACGCGAATTGACTTGGGCTCGTGCCGTCAAACGGACTCCTGGGATCGTTCAACTGTGGCTCTTTTCGGACCACGATTACAACCTTGCCCCGCACGTCTAAACCGGCAAAGTCATCGTATTTGAGCCCTTCTTCGTTAGCAGTTATGCCATACCCGGCGAACACGAGCCCGCCTTGGAATTCACCGTTTTTTCCAATCGCTTGTGGTTGGAATTGCTTGGATAACGCCAATTCCAGGATTTCACCGGTGGGCTTAACGATATTCAGCTTGTTGCCGGATTGTTCTGCCTGCATGGAGCCACCTGGCAATTGGAATTCTTGGTACGGCTTGCCATTGAATAGATCTGTCTTTAGACCTAACTCCTGCCAACGATTTGCAATGAACTCTGCAGCCATTTTAAGGCCTGGAGTTTCTGCCGACCTGCCCTGCAACTCATCGGATGACAAATATTTGATGTCCTCGAAAAGCCTGACGTCAGCTTTGCTGTTTTCATTTGGCGTTGGTTTGTCATTAGCAAAGGACAAAAATTCCGCAGTCAAAATGACGACGGAAATAATGATCAAGAGGACGGAAGCTTTAATGTGTCGCATTTTCACTGCAAAGTTCTGGGAGGATTGGAAGAAATAGAATGTGCACTATGTTACTGGTTTTTTGCCTACGGCGCTAGCCAAATGGTACTCAGTTTGAGCCGCAACGCGCTAACGTGCGGGCAGAATCGTTGTGAATCACTTGCAAATCCGGCCCTCATGCTAGCGCATCGAGGCTCAAAATTTGCAAAGTGAGTGCCATTGGGCGCTAGCCGGGGCCTTTCGACTCTGAAAGTCTGGACTTGTGACGTTTTTTACGTGGCCTTACATTACTTACAAACTACCCTTGATAGCTGAGCCAAAAGCTTCGCTGAATCCAACGCACGGACTAAATAGCAGATGTTTGGAATTTTCATTCAGGAAATAATCGCTCAGGGCTCCTCAATGGCAGGCGCCGTTCCTGCTCTGGGTGATGGCGCTGTCGCGAAGGCAGATTGGTATTCAGGATTGGCGAATGTCGGCATCATGGCCGGAGCTGTCTTGATCCCATTTATTTTGAGTAAGTTCTTGTCAACCAAACTCAAAATGCCTACTCATCTGAGCGCGTTCTATTGGATCAACTTGTCGATTTTGACAACATCCTTGATCCTTTTGCTTACTTACTTCAATTTAGGCTTAAAGCTGAAGTGGGGACCTGAAATCGTTGGTGGAACCAATCTCATCTATGAGATCGATCGTTCAACCGAAGGGGATGCCAAGTACCGAGTTTTGGCAAAGGACTTCATGGTCCCACTGTCTAATCGTTTGAACCCATCCGGTACCAAGGAGTTGCTGATTCGACCGATCGGAGAGGATCAAATCGAAATCGTGATTCCCAAAGTCGATGACACAGAACTTGCGGAACTCAAGCGACAGATCACCGACTCCGGGATTCTTCAATTTCGCATCGTTGCAAACGCCAATGACCACAAAAGCATTTTAGATCAGGCAACGGTTCAATCGAACAATCCTGACCAAAACATACGCTTAAAGCGCGACATTGTGATGCTCGACAAAACGACCAACGTCGAAAAAGTCGTCGGTATGTGGCGTACACTTGGCCGCGGTGTTGAAATTGAAGGTATCAAGCAGGTTACCGGCTATCAACAGGGAGACTTAATTCGCAATTCTGAAACCGGTCGGCTTGTTAATCCTCCATCGGGCGGTAAACCCAACGACTTCGAACGATGGCTTTCTGCTCAAGGAATCAGAAACGTTGACGTCTTGCTAGCGACAGAGAGAGCAGGCAAACCCTACGTCGAAGTGAATGGCAGTGACTTAACGCGAGCCAAGAAGGAAGTTTCAAGCAAAGGCGGTTACGAAGTCAATTTCACTATGTCGGTCGGCGGTGGCGACAAGCTTATGAGGCTGACAGGCGCCAATTTGCCAAACCCGCAAAGCGATTTCCACCGACGCATGGCAATCCTGCTAGATGGAAATATCTTGTCTGCCCCTAACTTGAATTCAACTATCCGCAGCCAAGGTCTGATCGAAGGCAGATTCACGGAAAAAGAAGTTGACTTCTTAGTCAATATTCTGAATGCTGGCGCTCTGCCCGGAGCTCTTAGCAAAACACCGATCAGCGAGAACTCGGTCGGCGCCAGCATGGGGCTCGACGCAATTAACAAAGCGGGTTTCGCAAGTGGTATGTCTTTGATTGTCACTATCATTTGCGTCCTCCTTTATTACCGTTTTTCCGGCATCATTGCGACTTTTGCATTGTTGCTGAATCTGGGAATGATTATGGCTTGCATTATCCTAATTAAGCAACCGTTGACCCTGTCTGGCATCGCGGGTCTGGTGCTTTCGGTCGGGATGAGTGTGGACGCAAATGTTCTGGTTTTCGAACGAATCCGCGAAGAGACGGAGAAAAAGGCAACGGCTCGCATGGCCATCCGGAACGGATTTGACCGTGCTTGGACTACCATTTTCGATTCCAACTTAACCACATTGATCACCGCTGTTGTCCTATACTTTGTTGGAACCGAACAGATCAAAGGCTTTGCAATCACCTTGATTATTGGTCTGGTTATCAGCTTGTTCACTGCGGTTTTCGTTACACACAAGCTGTTTGAAATCGCGGACAAATGGAAGTTTCTATCGTTGGGGATGTCTGACTATGTGAACACAGGGCGGAAAGCCTTTTTCGGTGACAAGGATATCGACTTCATGAAATATCGATTCGCTTGCTACACCGGATCTTTGATCTTGATCGTCATGGGATTGATTGCAACGGGAATTCGAGGTCGGCAAGTCTTGGACATCGATTTCAATGGTGGGACGTCCATTGTTTTTACATTGGACAAAGGATTGCCGGTTGACGAGGTACGAGCCATTTCCAATAAAGCCTTTGATAAAGATTCGGAAGGGCTGCCTATTCAGACCTCGTTAACTAATGTTGAAATGACAGGCTTTGAAAAGAACTCCGTTTACAAACTGGACGTATCAATCAAGGACACCAAAGAGGTTACTTCACGGCTAGTCAAAGGGTTTTCGGAAGGTGCCAAGGCTGGATTGGTTACCTATGATGTCATCGTTACGCCAACCGCGAATCCGCGATCCGATTCCTGGCCCCCCAGAAGTCAGCTTAAGCTAGTTTCATTCCAAGTTCCATCTGGGGAAGTGAAAACTGCGGGGCGAGTGAAAACTGCGGGGGAAGTGAAAGCCGACGCACAAACGAATACGGATGCGGAGGTGAAATCCGATGCCGAGGTAAACGCTGATCCTTCGGCTAAAACGCCTACGCCAGGAGTAACGCCTGCAAGTTTGTCAGCGGATGAACCAATAGTGAAGACTTCGTTTGATCTTTTGTTCAAGAGCGGCAAAGGGGACACCGCAAAAATGAATGCTCTGCAGGTTTCCGAAGCACTCATTGCCGCTGCCGAGTCTGCACAAAAGACCTTGGTCAACGCTCAGATCGAAATGACTCCGAAGGATGCAACGGGTTGGAATTTAGAATCATCGGCTGGATTCCAAGAATGGAATGTTACATTGCCCTTTGATTCGGCTTCTGCAACTGCGATAGTCGAAAAAATGAAAGAAAAGCTTAGAACACAGCCAGTCTGGGAGTCAGTTAGCAAAATCGAGTCGCGCGTCGCGGGTGAAATGCAGCAAAGGGCCATCTCAGGTTTGCTCCTCAGCCTAGTATTTATTGTAGGCTACATCTGGTTTCGATTTCAAAGATTGGCTTTTGGTATCGCGGCTGTGATTGCTCTTGTCCACGACGTGTTGATTACCCTTGCGTTTATTGCGGTGAGCCATTGGCTATTCCAACCGCTTGGCTTCCTGCTTATCGAAGACTTCAAAGTTTCGCTGACAACGATCGCTGGCTTTTTGACGATCATCGGCTATTCGCTCAACGACACCATCGTTGTGTTTGACCGAATTCGCGAAGTAAAGGGAAAGAGTCCAAACTTGACCGAGCAAATGATCAACGCTAGCGTAACTCAAACATTGAGCCGTACTTTGTTGACGTCGTCGACAACCATCATCGCAATTCTGTTGATGTACGCCTTTGGAGGTGAGGGCATCCATGGATTTGCATTCTGCTTGTTTATTGGCATCGTCGTGGGAACTTACAGTTCGATTTTCATCGCTGCACCGATCCTGGTGTGGATTGTAAAACGGGAACAAGCTGCAAAACTTGCATCGAAGGTGAATAGCAAGGTTGCGTAAAGGCTTACTGAGGCTCAGGCTCAGTAGGCTTCAGTCTAGTGGAAGGAACTTAAGAGTTTTGGCACTAGCGCCTAAGGGCTCAATTGACATCGTAACCCGATGCGAGAGCGAGGGATTTCTTGCATTCCCTCGCTTACGCATCGGGTTAGGAAAAATGGCATCGATCACATGGGCGGAAAACCGTGGGCTAGCGCCCTTCGGCTAATCAGCTGGAACGCGCTAGCGTCCGGTTCAGCCCGACTTATGATCGACGCCGGAAAAATCCCCGCTAGCGTCGTGCTCGTGGCGTACGTTACACTTAATTGAAAGTCCCGGAAAAACTTCCGGTTCCATTCAGTTGAAGGTTTTTCCTTACAAGGAATTTGAAAATGGCCGTGGAAAATTCACAACTAGAAATTGTTGACGACGCCAATTCCAACTGCTGCAGACTGCCTTACGTAGTGGGCGGTTTGTTTTGCGGCGTTGCACTAACAATCATGTTAGGGGCGGCGTTCTGGATCGGGCGCCAATCCGCTTCGGATCCGAGCGAGCAGGCTTCTTGGATGGGGATCCCCAGGGACCGAATCCCACCAGATTTCCTTTCGGCCTCTGCATCCCATGGAGGGACCAATATGGCGGTATGCACAGCATTGGTCGGAGACGATGCGGAAGGGTTCTTTGCGTTGGATTACCTGACGGGCGATTTACGTGGATGGGTATACTATCCCAAACTAGGCGTTTTTGGCGGAATGTTCATGACCAATGTGATTCCGCAATTGGGGCAGAGCAAAAATCCTGAATATCTCTTGGTGAGCGGAGGAACCGCAGCCGCTCGTCTCGGTGGAAACGTTAGGCTTGCTCAGTCGCTGATCTATGTCGTCGACACACGTACGGGTTCTTTCGCTGCCTATACCGTTCCATGGAACAGCACTTTAGAATCTTCGGCGGGAGCACCTCAATGGGGCCAAATGATCTTCGTAAACGGAAGCCAGATTCGAGAATCCAATGCAGGAGTAAGAAAACCAGTATCGCCTTTGCCAAATGCTGCTGCGCCCAAAGCCCCAGGTGCTGATGCTGCAGCTCCAAACAAACCGGCTGATGCCAACAAGCCAGCAGATCAAAATAAACCGGCTGAGCCAGCCAAACCTGCGAACAACAAGAAACCCAAGTAAGAACGAGTAGATGGCAATAAGCGAATGGGTCAGCGGACGAGTATTCAAGTTCGTCCATGGTAACAATCTTGTCTATAACACCTGTTGGGAAGATCCTCGGTTAGACCGGCAAGCGCTTGAGCTTACCTCGCAAGATCGTGTTTTGGTTATTACTTCAGCAGGCTGCAATGCCCTCGACTACTTGCTGGCTGGTGCTGGGCACGTTTATGCTGTCGATATGAATCCGCGTCAAAACGCATTGCTCGAACTTAAGTTGTCGGCGATCCGCAACCTTGATTACGACCGCTTTTTTCAAATGTTTGGCCAGGGTTACTTACCGAATGCTGACTCGGTTTACGCTTCGTGTTTAAGGAAATCGCTGACTCCGCGGAGTATAAAGTATTGGGATCGATGGATTCGCTTTTTCGGTAATCCATCGAAGTCGTTTTACTTTCGAGGAACCTCTGGCGCTTTCGCTCGGATGATTGGAGTTTACATCAATCGGATCGCTCGATGCCGAAAGGAAGTTCGAGAAATACTGGATGCTCCATCGTTGGCGGAACAACAGGAGATCTACGCTCGAGTTCGCGGCAAGATCTGGTCCAAGACGCTTCGGTTTGCAATGAATCGCGATACGACGCTCAGCATGCTGGGTGTTCCGAAAGCACAGCGAAAACAAATTGACGAACAGTACACAGGCGGCATTGTGAAGTTTGTCGAGGACTCGTTAGAAGCCGTCTTTGCCAAGATCCCAATTCAAGACAACTATTTTTGGCGTGTTTATATTACTGGAAGCTACACACCTTCTTGCTGTCCTGAATATGTCAAGAAAGCCAACTTTGAAAAACTTCGCGATGGATTGATCGATCGACTAAGCGTAAACACAGACTCCGTTCAAGGATTCCTTGAAAAGCATGATGGGCAGATCTCACGATTTGTATTATTGGACCACATGGACTGGCTGAGCGATCACTATTTCCCGCTCCTCGAATCGGAATGGCAAGCCATTTTGAATCGAGCAGCGCCCAAGTCTCGCATATTGTGGCGTTCAGGAGGCTTAAGGACTGAATTCATCAACCAAGTTACGGTTCAGAAAAATGGTCGATCCGTAAAACTGCCCGAACTTTTGAGCTTCAACGCGGCTCTATCCAGCAGTTTGCATCAGTTGGATCGAGTACACACGTACGGCAGCTTCTATATCGCCGACCTTATTGGTGAGCGCTGTCAGCAGATCGAGGCTTACCGAGCCTGAGGATATATTGCTTCGTCAGAGTCAAAAGTCAGGGCTCGACATCACGCGGAGCGTGATGAGTACGTACTCATCACGCTCCGCGTGATGGTGCCGAGCATCGCAACCCGAAAACTAGAGTTTGATGCATTACTAACCGATTTCCTAGGCGCGGCTCGGCTAGCGCTCCAGGCTCAGTCCAAAAACTATTAACTACATTTGATTAAACACTTGTCCAAAAGAGGAATCCCGTGCATCTCCCAGTAGGTTTTCGTTTTGCTGGAGTCGTCGGCGGAATCAAGAGCCGCGTGGGTGCTCGCGATGTTACTCTTATTGTGTCGGATTCTTCATGCGTTGCGGCGGGGGTTTACACCACCAACCAAATCGTAGCTGCACCCGTTGTGGTTTCTCGAAGCCGAACGCCTTCAAACACAATTCGCGGTGTTGTAATAAACAGCGGCAACGCCAACGCTTGCACAGGCACTCGTGGTCACCAAGATGCCGTCGAAATGACAAAGCATGCCGCATCCGCCATCGATCCATCCGGCAAGCTGACTGCAGAACAGTTTGTTGTGATGAGCACTGGTATTATCGGACGATTTCTTCCGATGGAAAAAATCAAGGCGGGCATCATAGCGGCGGCGATGGAGCTGGATTCTACTGAACAAGCGTTCTTGAATGCTTGCGACGGAATCTTGACGACCGATATTGCAAGAAAAACTTCGGAACGTCGATTTCGCCTCGAAGGCAGTGAAACACATATTGTCGGCATGTGCAAAGGGGCGGGGATGATAGGACCAAAGATGGCGACCATGCTTGCGATCATCATTACCGATGCACCCCTCGAACCAACACAAGCACAACGTCTGCTTCAATCCGCGGCGAACAAGTCATTCAACTGCATTAGCGTTGAGGGGCATATGAGTACCAATGACACGCTCGTCATGCTTGCGTCGCAACCGACTAGTTCAATGCCCGCCTTAACAGGAACGAATGAATTAGAATTTGCAAGACAGCTCAACGAGATGGCGATTGAATTGGCTAAGAAGATTCCAGACGATGGCGAGGGTGCAACACACCTCATCGAAATTCGTATCCAAGGCGCGAATACAGACGCAGATGCCGATGCAGTTGCACGAAGTGTTGCATTGAGCAATCTTGTCAAGACAGCAATCGCGGGCGGAGATCCGAACTGGGGACGTATCGTATCAGCGGCTGGCTACGCCGGTGTGTCTATTCGCCCAGACCACACAGCCCTTAAGATCAATGGCATCCCACTTTTTGAACGCGGTGAACCAATTGCATTTGACGCGCCAAGAGTAAGCCAATCGATCAAAGCCAGAAAATTAACCGAAATCGATCTGCAAGTTGGTCTTGGGCCAGGTTCAGCAATCCACTGGACAACGGATTTGAACACGGAGTACGTCCGGTTCAATTCAGAATACTCGACGTAGGAACCGAAACGTCTATATTATTGCATTGCAGTATTGAGTTTGATTTAGCAGTCCCAGCTATCGTGGAGAATCATCTTGTCATTCTTGTTTATGCTTTGGTTGCCCATAATTATTTCCAGTGTTGTAGTCTTCGTACTCAGCGCAATGGCGTGGACTGTTTCACCGCACCATCGCGGAGACTTCAACGCAACGGAATGTGAAGATTCGCTGCTTCAATTCTTCCGCGAAGTAAAGATACAGCCGGGTCGATACATGTTTCCGTTTGCCAAAGGCGATCCAAGTAAAGATCCTGTTCTCAAGCAAAAAATGGAAGATGGGCCGGTCGGATCGCTAACGGTCTTTCCCGGAATCGACATGAAAAATAACTTGATTTGGACTTTCGTTTTTTTTCTAGTGACGTCAACCTTGATTGCTTACTTGGCTTGGTTTGCGATGGATGGCCATCCTGACAAGTCCTTTATGCGGGTCTTTCGTTTGGTCGGTACCGCAAGCATTTTGATCTACTCCTGTTCTGCAATACCGAACGATATTTGGTTCAAACGACCCATGCTGACCAATCTCATCGACGGCGTAATATATGGTCTGACGACTGGTTTGATCTTTGCAGCAATGTGGCCACGATAGAACAATTGTCCTCAATTGTTTCCGCCCCGACTGCAGGAAATACTATGCTCGCTATAAGTTCCATTCCCCGAATTTCCGCAATTCTTGTCGCAACTTTTACAGCTTTGCCTGCCGCGAATGCGGACGGCATTTGGCAAAGTTTCGAAACGCGAACTCAAGCGAGTTTGCGAGGACTCGTAGCGGTGAGCAAAGAAGTCGCTTGGGCCTGCGGAAGCCAAGGTACAATCTTACATACCATCGATGGCGGAAAGACTTGGCTGCATCACTCGATTCCTGATCTGCAGAACGTAGAGATTCGATCGATTCATGCTTGGGACAGCGACCGTGCGATTGTCGCAACTGCCGGACAAACGGCCATGATCTTGAAGACCGTCGATCGCGGAGTGACTTGGAAAACCGCATACGAAAACAAGTCTCCTCAAGCGTTTTTTGACGGAATGAAATTCTGGAACGATCGTTCCGGTATCGCCTTTAGCGACCCCGTAGATGGTGGTCTGCTCATCGAAAAGACCGACGACGGTGGCGAATCTTGGAAAGCGATTGAGTCTTCTGCTATTCCCAAGATGGACATGGGCGAAGCAGGCTTTGCTGCCAGCAATTCAAGTCTTCACACGTTTGGTAATCAACTGGCATGGATTGGGTTGGGCGGTGGAAACGAAGGGCCTAGTGGTCTGTCACAGCTAAGAATTAGGGTTCGCCGTAGTGGACGAGGCAACGAGTCCTTGCAAATCGACCGCTTTGA
>JAYTVL010000456.1:0-1294 GCA_043744075.1 Pirellula sp.
TCGTGCCGTGAATACGCCGATCGTTGATTTCCGAAAGCCACCAACGCGCGACTTCATTGAGATGTTCCATCGATCGAAACGTCCGGCCATTGAGTAGACTTTTTTCGACGTAATCAAATGGCCTTTCCACTTTGCCTTTGGTTTCAGGGCGATAAACTTGGCAGGCCCAAGGTTTGTAACCATAGTGCGTGGCGAAAGCTAAGAACCGCGTGTTGTAGACTGGCTGTCCATCTTCCCAACGAGTGACGACGACTTTCATGTTGTCGTAAAGGCAAGTGGCTGCCACTCCACCAAGATGCTCGAAGGCCGCGATGTGTTGCCTGACGGTCGTCTCAAAGTCTTGGCGTTCGGTGAAGTGAATGTACTGACGACGCGAATAACCCAAGATGTAACTGAACAGTTCGACTCGGCGACGTCCTTCCTGGATGAAATCGATATGGTAAGTCGACCAGTCCATCTGAGCTTGAGCACCCGGTGCGGTTTCGAATCGGATCGTGGCAGGTTTGGGTTTAAGCCGATGCGATTTGAGAAAGCTGCGAACGATTGTGTACTGGCCGTCGAAGCCGAGGTTTCGAAGCTCCTCTAGAGCCCGTTGTGCCGTGATACGAGGATAACGCTCGATAAGATGAAGTAACTGCTCTTTGTACGGATCGAGTTTGCTCGCTCGGGCCAATGGGGCTTTGCCAAGACTCGGCGGTGGCAGATCGGAATCGGTACTTTGCGTTGCTTGCTGATGATTCGAGATAATACCAGCGATCTTGGCGCGGCTAACTCCTAGGTCGCGAGCCATGGCACGAATCGATTGTCTGCCTTTCCAGCGTGTGATGATGTCATTGATAAGTTGAGAGTCTTCCGTCATGGCTGTTGAATTTCCTTGATAAAGTCGGAAGCCGCTTCGGTAAGAAGGGCTGACTCTTTTTGTAGCTTGGTAAAACTTTCGATGAGCGGAACTTGATCGCAAGCTTGAAGCTCGCGCCGGCCGGTGAGGCGAAGCCAGTGGTTCATTTTCGAAGTCGCATCGAGCAGGAAGCCAAGGCGTTTGGCAGTTCGGTTGCCTGCAGTACTCAAGCGAGGATCCCATTGATGGACGTAGTTGTCTTGAGATTGACGGATAGCTTCACGAGGTTTGGTAAGAACGAACGAGGTTTGCTCGTTCGTGCTCGATGCGAGCAAGAGCTTGACGGTCTCGGACAGTTCACGCGAAGTGAGCGCATGCTCGGTGGCACATTTCATAGCCGCGTTTTGGTTGCCGCGCGGCAACTGCGTCATATGCCTGGCTTGCGTCGGAGTAAGT
>JAYTVL010000457.1:0-14634 GCA_043744075.1 Pirellula sp.
CGAGGCTACGAGTCCAGTCGCCAGGGACTCGTAGCCTCGTCCACTACGCGTTCCGACAGTTATTTTCCGTTCGATGCTTACCAGCGTTGTTTCAACGATCGGAACTGTGTCGATGGCTTTGCGATACGCTTCTAATTGTGGAAGCCATTGGGCAAGTTGCGAATCGGGCACAGGCGAACTCATGAGTTTCTCAACTTAGTAAACAGTTTGGCATACGGGTGTAGCACCGCACGCTGCGTAACGCTGGAGGCTTGAGCGACTCCACCTCGGATTTTTTCCAGATCATCCTCGATGACAAGTAGATCCCTATCATCGCCCATGGCCGCTCTCTCGGCTTTTCGCTCGGTTTCTTTGATGTTGGAGTAATCATGCATTCCAGAAAAGGTGATAATGTCCGAGTGGGCTTGATGAGCAAGTCGACGATCATCGGCTTGTTTTTGTTCAGTCAATTGACGGAAAGCCAATGTGTCATTATTGGAAAAGGGTTCAACCGTCGTCGCTGGATCAAAGGTCATCGCGCTCATATTGAGCCCGGATACCATGTCTCGCATTTCTTCTTCGATCTGCAGCTCGAGATTTGCAGCCTGTTCGGAGGAAATATTCGAAATCGTGTCGACAGGAGTTTCGTTGAATCTATTACTACCGTTTCTATACCCATCGATCGGTACGACATCCTGTAGGGGTGCTTGGTTTGCAGCGAAACGATTCAAAAGAACGTTTTGCTGTGCAGGCATTGGGCCGGCCAGGAACTCTTTCGCTTCTTCAAATACGAAAAGGTTTCGTTCGATGGGGTTTAGATGAGAAATGCCGAAACTCGATAGGTCGTGATTGAGATTCCCGTACGAAGCACCCGAGTAAGCTTGGTAGCTATCTGAAGACTGGACAGGAATCGAAAACTCCTCATCAAAGTCACCTGCAAACACGTCTAGCAAATTCTTTTTTCCGCTGGCCGATGATTCCGAGACTTCAACTGCATCTTCAAAGTCTGAATCTGCGAAAGAGGGAGAGGTCTTGTTGGTTTGCGCAATAACGTTTTCAGACACTTCATCGAATTCGCGTGGAGTTGTTGGGCCTGTCTGCATGCTGTCGCGAAAATCATCTTCCAATTGTCCGAATTCAATGTTTGAATTCGAATCGATCGAGGAAACGGAATCAAAGATACTTTCTACGCTTTTCGAAAAACTTGACGCGGGAGTCGCTTCTGGAATCTCGTTCGAAACAAATAGATTTTGGCTTGTGGGAGCTGGAGTAGAGTCGAATTTAGATTGGGCAATTCCTGGGAAAGGAGTGCTTTTGACAATCGATTCGGGCTCGCTCCACGGATTGGGCAGTTGTTGGAGCATACACCAAGCTCGACCGACCATGTCTGCCGAAACCGGGCGTTCCCGAGCGTTACAGGCAAGCAGTAGAGATTGATCGGCAAGTTGGTCAATGAGTCTTGGAATTCCGTCCGACCCTCGATAAATCGCATCGAGCGCTTCGCGAGTCATGACGGTCGAACTTTCGACACCGCTCAACTCGATTTTGTGGATGACGTAATGCCCAGTTTCTTGGTTGCTCAAAGGAGTCAAGTAGCAACGGGCGGCTAGTCTCTGATTCAGCGAATCCATGTGCGGATGCGAAAGGCAGTCCTCCAATCGCATTGTGCCGCAAAGTACTAGCCGAACTCGGGGGATGCCGTTGCGAACGACGTTTGTCAAAAGCCGAATCTCGTCCAGCAATTTCATTGAAAGCGTTTGAGCTTCGTCGATCACCAATACCAACCCATCGGAAGGATTATCTGTCGATGGTTGTAGCCGACTCATTAGTGTCAGTCGAAGTTCTCCTTCTGACATGTCCCTGTACGGCATTCGAAGTTCGAACAATAGGCTTTGAAGTAGCGCTCGGCGGGTAATTAGCTGCGAGCTTGAAAGCATCACAACGTCGAAATTGCGGCGAAAACTCTCCGCGATTCGCAAACAGCACATCGTCTTCCCCAAACCAGTGCCGCCGAAAATGGCAACAGGGCCTTCAGCACGCTGGATGGCTCGGGACGTTGTTTGAAAGGTTTGCTCAATGCACGTCGCAGGAAAATAGCGGTCGAGCGTGGATGCAGCAAGGAATGGTCTTTTGACAAATCCAAAGAATGATTCGTACATCCGTTCGGTTCCGTAGTTGAAATGGCCTTGATGAGCGTAGTCTGTAGTCCTCAAATCGGCTGTTCCGCAACAGAAACATTAGACTGATCGTTATAATTGTAAAAGATTACTAGATCATTTTAGTCGTTCTACTTTGCCTCCCTTGAGGCGAACTAGCGCATCGCACTGTTGAGCGATATTCTCGTCGTGGGTGACCATGACGATGGTCAAGCCGGTATCGCGGTTTAAGTCCCTCATCAGTTGCAATATCGCTTGCCCGGATTCTTGGTCCAGATTGCCAGTCGGTTCGTCGGCCAATAATAGCTTGGGGTCCGTTACGAGGGCACGAGCGATAGCGGTTCGCTGCATTTCGCCCCCCGAGAGCTCGCAAGGCTTATGATGCAGTCGATGCGAAAGTCCTACCATTTCCGTGAGAGCCTTGGCTCTCTGAATAATCGCGGAACGATTTCGGAAATAGGAGAGGATACTTTGCCCGATCATGGCCGGCGCGATCACATTCTCAAGCAAAGTGAGTTCTGGTAATAAATGATAGAATTGAAAAATCATCCCCAGTTCTTTGTTTCGAAACGAATCGCGTTTACGAGCCGGGAGGTTATCAGTACGTTGCCCATCGAAGTGGATTTCGCCAGAGTCCGGCTTGTCCAGCGTTCCTAGCAGGTGAAGCAAGGTGCTTTTGCCTGAACCACTTTGTCCAACAATCGCCGTGATCTTGCCTCGTTCTGCGCTAAAGTCGACGCCTTTGAGAACCGGCACAACCGTTTTGCTGCGGCGATACGATTTGGTTACTTGGCGAGCCACGACAATAAATTTATTGCCAGCGCTTTCCGGCAAGTGTGACTTTGCAAGCTCGCTTTCAATGGATTCGAGTTCCAGTTCCGGCCTGACAACACGATAAGCTGAGATGGCAGGGGCCGCTGGCTTCGTGAGCATTTTCGCGGGAGTAGTGCTATTCATAACGCAAGGCCTCTACAGGATGCATGCGAGCCGCACGTATGGATGGCAATACGCTTGCCATGATCGCGATCAAGACCGCGCCGATGCTGACCCAGACGATAGTAAATGGATGGATGATGGTTGGAATCGAGTCGAAGTAGTAAACGGTCGGATCGAAGACTTCACGACCCGTGAACCATTCTAGAATTCTGGCAATTTCGTTGATCTTCCAAACGAAAAGAAGCCCGCATATGACACCGGCTCCCGAACCGACGGAACCGAGCAAGACGCCATACCCCAAAAAAATCGAAGCGATACCGCTGCCTGGCGCGCCAAGAGATTTGAGCACCCCGATGTCCCGCGTCTTCTCAACCACAATCATGAAGAACGTTGCCAAGATGCCGAAACCCGCGACTGCGATGATCATAAACAAGAGCACGTTGAGGATTGTCGTTTCCATCTGAACGGCTGCCAACAAGGGACCTTGCGTGTCTCGCCACGAATTGACTTGAACATAGGATTCAGAAGGCGGAAATTCGTCTCGCAAAGCATCGCGGGCGGCAGAGAGGTCGGCACCTTTTTTGAGTTTGATTTGAATCGACGTGACCGCCCCAACCTTGGACATTGGGTCGATCATCCCTCGAGCACGCTGAAGCGCTTCGATTGGCACGAATGCAAACGTCGCATCGTATTCACTCATTTTACTTTCATAAAAATCCACGACCGTAAACATCTCGTCGATCGCTCTTGGCGGAGTGCCGGCATTTGGAAAAGCGACGCTGACGTCATCGCCTGGCCGGATAAAGAAATAGTCCTTGATTTTGCCAGCCATATCGCGGCCTCGTACACTGCCGATCCCAATACCAAGAACAATGCCTGTCCGCTGTTCCTTGGATGCGTCGAATACCCTGCCTCGACCCACTCCAAATTGTGGCTGAAGACTTGGACCAGCCTGCATTGCTGTCAGCGGGGAAATCTCATCGCTCGTTGCCTCCACAGGAGTGCTAGCGTTGTTTTCACTCAACTGATTGTTAAGTTGTTTTCGCTGTTCTTCGGCAATCTTCTCTTGGAGTTGTCTGTATCTTTCCAATTCAGAGAGTCGCTCTTTTTTTAGTTGTTCAACACGGGTTCGATGTTCCCATCCCGCAGGCTGCAACGCTTCTCGTTCCAGCGCGTAACCGGATTGTTTTAGGTCGAAGTCCAAATGTGCCTTGTTGTCCGGATGGATGAGGTACTTGCTAAAGTCACTCACGCTTGCGTACGTTTTTTGATCAATGCCGATTAGGTTGATCTGCTGTGTGTTTGCTGCACCGTTATGGTTAAAGGTCAGCATGGCAGGAAGTGTAACTACGGTCGTGACACCTTCCACAGAGTCGCCAATCCTGGCTCGAATGCGTTCTATGTACCAATTTGGCTCTGAAATTCCGTTCGTGCCCCTGGTTTCTACGACGAGATCGCTCAAGATTCCATGCATTCGATCTTGCATTTGTGACGTAAAACCATCCATCACGCTGTTTACGACTATTAATGTCGCAACGCCAAGCGTCACTGAGACAATAGATGCCAAAGCGATCCATCTGGTTTTCAAGTAGCGCCAACATAACAACAGCTTGTACATTCCGCATTCCTTTGCTTGCACTGCTCGGTCGGTCCCGCCAGCCGGGGCTTCGTAGGTCCCGCCTGCCGGGCGGGACTTTGTAGGTCCGTCCCGCCTGCCGGACGGGGCTTTGAAGTACGTCCGCATTTCCAATTTGGACAACCTTCGTCTGAAGAAAATAGCATCCTTCCCGCCTACGATGCCAGATCAGTCGATACAACAACGATTTTGACACTTCTCGCAGAACGCCACCAAATCGGCCTTTCGTCGGACTACATCCCAATGGCACTTTGAACCGCAATGCGTAAGCGCCAAAACTCTTAAGTTCCATCCATTAGATTGAAGCCTATTGAGCCTGAGGCGCTAGCCGATTTCCTGCGGCTTGGCTCGGCTAGCTAGCACCTCAGGCTCAATCCAAGAAACCGGAAGGAACTTCTGGTTTCTTGCAATAGCTAGCGTGCGGGCCGGGAGTCAATGAATTACCGACAGTTCAAGCCATCATGGTAGCGCATTGAGGCTCAAAATGGCGCAGAATTGACGACACACCAAAGAATAGGAGCATAAAACAGTCTGAAGCATGGTGCCAACAGGATTTGCATGTTATGGTGGAACTTTGCTAATGCAAGCGTTTTCCTAGTGCGTCGTCCAGATTGAAAATAAGAGTTCGTGCTTGCGTGGCACGGGCGTTTCGCGCGTTTCGCCCGTGATTTCATGGGCGAGGCGCCAATGCCACTTTTGGACGGACTCTAAACAATCACTCCGTTCCATATTTAACAGCAAAAGGAAGTGTTTATTGACGACAAGAATTCTCTTCGTTGATGACCATGAAATCGTGCGTTTGGGCCTGCGACAAATGCTTCTCGGGACCGACTTGGAAATTGCGGACGAGGCTGCAACGTCCGACGAAGGTTATAACAGATTCCTTGGCTCCAAATTTGACGTAGTGATTCTCGACGTCCGTCTGCCTGGCGGAGACGGACTGCAGCTTTTGGGAAAAATCAAAACACACTCACCACTGCAGCCGGTGTTAATATTTTCCGCCTACGACAATCCAACCTATGTTGCTAGGGCGGTAGCTCTCGGGGCGAACGGGTTTCTATTAAAGTCCGATCTTCAGGAAAAAATAATAGACACGATCCAGCGCGTTTCCAAAGGAGAGATTATTTGGAGCCGTGAGGAATTGAGGCGAGTCACAGGTTCGTTGGCTACGATGCGCGTAGGGACCGACTCGGAGATTCCGCTGACGCAGCGCGAGGGCGAGGTGCTAAAGCAGTTAGCAAACGGACTAACGAATAAGGAAATCGCTCAAACACTTGGTATCAGTTACGAAACGGTAAAAGAGCACGTTCAGCACATCCTCCGGAAGATCGGAGTATCGGATAGGACGCAAGCAGCTGTTTGGGCCGTGCGACAGAATCTAGTTTAGGCGAGCGGCAGATTGGTTCATACCAGTAGCTGGACTCGCAAGAGTTCAGTTTTCAGTTTTCAGTTTTCGGTTTATGAGTGTCCTCACTTGACTTCCAAAAGTTCTGCCAAAGTATTTGCGAACCCCCAGTCCACCCGACTTACGACTCCCTCATCGACCAGTTTCTGAACGTCACTTGGCTGCGGCCAATCGCTAAATCCGTAATTGTTCGGTTGCCGATAGCGATTGATTTCGTTCCATTGCACGAAAATATGGGTAATACCACGTTCTCGAAGCGTTGCCAGTTGTTGATTTTTTGAAATCCCTCTCAGGTAGGTTTCGCCAGGATTGAGATCGAAGCAAGTGCTGTACTCGACAGGGGCAAGGAACTCAAACGCCCTTGCTTCTCCAACCAGTAGGATTCGTACCTTGCGATGATCTAAATGCCGATTGACCCAGGCTGTTGTTGGGAAAATCCTAGGCACTTGGTTTTCGTCCCCTTCATCATTTCGAAGAGCTTCTATCGACACGAAGAAACGATTGTCGGCGATAATTGGAGATGAATTTAATATGCAGCCATATCCGATTCCCAAAATGACAATTGTCTGAGATAGCCATGGCGAAACGTTTTGATACAGCCACCAAAATCCTATCGCTCCAAGTCCAGCCCATAATCCAGTTAGCGGCAACCAAAAACGGTCGATGCGATGGGTCGCAAACCACCAAATTAGCAAGATCCATCCGGACCAGACGATCCACATGACAACGAAACTGATTCGCCGATCATCGCGAAGCAGGAAAGCAGCGATTAAAACAATCAGAAATCCAAAGATCATTGCCGGCTGCACGAAAACTGAAGTTATCAAAAGTCTAGAAGCACCGGATAACCCGTTTTGAATTTGGTGGACAAACATGACATTCGTCCCGTCGGAATTTGATTTGTTTGCGGATGGCTGATCAGGAGTGTGGGCACGTTTCCATTGCGAGATTTTTTCAGGAGTTAATGTTCTGCCACCAAACACGCCTGCCGCAAGTGGGTAAACAGGATTGCCTGTCAAAACCCAGTTCTTTGCGTACCAAGGCCCGCATGTTACAAACAACTCGAGCATGATAAAACCGCCCGTCAGGATTGCTTCCCGCTTCTGAAAAACACTCCTGAAACGCCAAGCAGCCCATACAAGAAATCCACAAACGGGTATGACTGCCAAAATCAAGCCTGGGTATTTCGCGGCAGCTGCGGCTCCTGATGTTACGCCCGCGATTCGCCAATAGGTCAGCAATCGACGACTGGACGGGTTGTCTTCGTAGAGATTGTGTTCGGTCGAATTCCTATCGCCTAAAGTTTGAATCGCACCAGCAACAGCTACTGCTGACGCGAGGACATATGTCGCCAAAGCACCGTCGATCAATCCGAACATGGCCACATGCGCGATGCCGGGCGACGCTAGCCACAGTCCCGCCGCGCACCAACCGACCAGCCCACCAAATTGGCGAGCCAGAAAAGCCCCAAGCAGGGCTGCGCCAACAACGGAGAATGCGGCCGTGATAGTCTTCCCAATCAACCCTCCAAGCCACCCGTCGTTTTGGCCTACCATCGTCATCATCGCCAAACTGTGCATCTCTATTCCTAGCGGCATGTTGGCATAAATATTGTGCGGGACAAAGCCAATTGCCCCTTGTTGAAAGAATTCCTTAGGAGCTTGCAAGTGATATTCAAGCACGTCAAATTCACTGGGAGGAAGACAAGCACCTAGCATCACAACCCCAGTCGAAAAACAAGTCATCGCAACAATGGCAAAGGAGAAGAGACGATCAATCGTTTTTCTCTCCGGCATTTTCGACGACCTGTTCAATTCGGGTTCCAGATCATTCGATGCGGAACGTTTTGCAAAATGAGAAACGCTGTATACCGCGATGACTAGACCCACGATAGCTGAACACAAGATCCAAGCGGTTTTTAGACCGCCCACCAATCCCACGACAAGCGTACCAGTCGAAAGAAGTGCGAGTCCGACCAAAATGGACATAGACAATTGCTCGATCCGCGATGTCCACGTTTGGATGCGAGCAAAAACCGGACTCACCAAAGGTAGGCCGATTATGGCACCTAGTGTCAACCAAACCAGCGACGCGAAAACAATTGGAATTCGATCGCCAAATCCACGCGGCAAACGATGGTTATCAAACCAGCTCGCAACTCTATTTTCGGGGCACAAGAGGCTTACTGCGATAAAGCCACCGCGACTGACCTCCGATCCATCTGGCTCCACTAACCCCTGGCCGACAGGTTGCCATAAGAAGACGCAACCGTAAGTCAAAGCGGCTAATGCAAAACCAGCTAAGTACAACCTATTGGCTGATACGTTCGATGCCGAAACCGTCGCAGTAGTTCTATTGTTTATTTGCATCAGCTACGCAAAATTCGGTACGCGAGTCATTGAGCCTTGTCAGCATTCTTGGCGGCGGTTACGAACTCCGCTAGCCTGCTCAAGTTCTTGCTGAAAACATCGCTTTCTAGAAAAGAATCGCCTCGGTCTGATTGAGCTGAAGTAATAGCGGGAACCCCTTTATTATTCGTGACCCATCGGCTCTCAGAATCCAACTCGCCAAGAATACGCTTCGCATCTTGACGCAGGGTTTGAAGATTGCTTTGGACCCCCTTTGGCTGATCCCCCTTGGCCAGAATCTGATACCGCATTTCAAGCTTTTGCACATTCGATTTGGATTTGAAACTGTAGTGTGCGGGAACATTGGAATCGTCGTAGGTTAGCACGTAATCGTCTTTGGTAAAATAAAGCGGTTTGTTGGTTTCGAGTTCGTAGAACCGAGCAATCTGCCCATTGGCTAAACTAGAACGCTTCAGCCAAGCGATAGCGGCGGGGATAGGTTCGAGAAATCTGCGTTCGCCTGTTTTCTCAGTCAGATACATAAGAGTTTCGATCGCATCTTCGGATTCGCGACCGACCACAGCAGGGGGTTCGAATTTGCGAGCCCAAATCGGCTGCAATTGATGGTTGTATTGTTGAGCCCATGCGGGTTGCGGCTCTGGCAATTGAGCCAGGATAAGGAAATCGCCGAATTTGAGCATTGCAGTTCGGTAACGCTCGTCCCGGTACGTTTCGTAAGCAAGCTGAAGTGTTTTTGTCACAGTTCCAGCCAGTCCATCGTTGAGAGTTTCAAAATCCCAGTAGTTTTTGAATCTGCCTTCTGTTCGCCATTCGTATTTCGGAAAGGACGCTTTAATGATGGTTCCGGGGTCAACTGTTTTTTCCCAACCCTGCGGAAAGCCCCCATTGGCAAACTGAGCCTTCAATAGCGCTTCAAGTCCATACTGTACGCTTTCGTGGATCGATTTTTCCTTAAATCCGTGGGCTCGGTCAACCTCGATCAAACAACGTAAGGCTGATTGAGACTTGTCATCATCCAATGTCGAGTAATTGCGTCCATTAGCGTTACCTTTTCCATGTCGATAATAGCCTGTGTTCTTTCCTTTGGGATCAAAGTCAACGCGATCGGTCCAACAACCGGATTCTAGTTGACCATGCATTAACGCTTTGGCACATTCGGTCGCCGCCTCGAGAAATACTTGCTCGCCGGTCGCGTCAAAGGCCCGAACAAATGCCAGGCCAACTGCGGGAGTTCCGGGCGGTTGAACCCAGATCTCCGTGGGCGTAGCAACACCCTCACCTCGTCTTTTTTTGAGATCCAAAGTGACGTCGTAGACATAGCCTCCATGAACCGCAACCCGCGAAGTCATGAAAGCAGTCGCTTTCTTCATCGCGTCGATGGCAGACTGAGTGTCATCGGACATAGCGATGTGTGCGCAACTAAAAATGCCTAAGCTGCCCAGCAATCCTAAGCAATTTGTGAATGCCGAAAAAACCGAACGAAAGGAAAGTTGATTCATCGAATGGTGCGTCATGGCCCAATTCTAATCTATTTTTTTGGCTGGCATTATACATTCGCACAAACTCGCGACTACATTTTTCGTTTGGAGCTTTCGGACGCGTCGTTACCGGTCTTAAACAAAGTCTTGATGCAATGCGTTAGGACGAGCGGCGGTTGCAAAAATACGGCTTCGATCATAAGTCGGGCTTAAGGCAATCGCTAAAAATGATGAAAGGATTGTGAATTTTGGCATCTAGGCATTTTTAGGTGGAGATTGCCACTTGCCTTCAATCGATGCGGCAAGCACCTTCGCGAGCGCCATTTGATCTTCTTTACTTGCAGGATAGCCTACTATGTTGGCATGATTCGGATTGTTTGGAAGAACAGGATCTGGAACCACTCTCAAGGTGCTGTGACAGCAACTACTCGCGCGAATGTTTGCCAGCCCGTAAAGTACTTTGCTACGCTGAGTAGCAATATCGAAACCGATGGCCCAGGTTTCCTCTACCGATGCTTCACGTTGTCGGTTTACCGATAACTCGGTCCGCTTGTACGGCATGAAGAGTTTATGGTTGACGTTTCCATCATCTCGTTTTTCATTGCTGTTGAAGATAAACCTCGCAAGCAATTCGTTGTCAGCGACAGGCGGAATGGCCTGCGAATCAGTCACCTTCGAACACCCTTGCGATTTGATCAAGAATAATCTCGGGGATTCGTTCAATGTATCGTGCACTGCCTCGGGGTGATTCCGTGCCAATAAGTGCCGCCCAATAAAGTCGACTATCGGGACCGATACTTACTGATAAGACGCGGCGCGGTGAGCGATACCATTCAAAATTAATATTCCCATCAGGTTCGCCGCTAACCGCTGGCTGTGGGAAGCCAAGGGGAAGGTTCTGAATAAAACGAATCGATGCGTCTTTGACTTCTTCCGTTATCGCAACTTCATCATCGTTGAATTTCCAACTCTCATCCGTCGATTGCCATGCCTCAAACACCGATTCAATCGCGCTACGACGAGACAAAGTGACCGATGAATTAAATCGATCCTGGATCTGATTTTGAACCTGTTCAATCAAAAGTGCCGCGTCGCTCGCGCCGGAATGTACTGTTGCCATGTTTCAAACGTTCCCTATTTGAAGTGCTCGTCCGCGTCTCTCATGTAGGTGAAAAACACTTTGTTCTTAATGTATCTAAGTTCGTCTAAGGCACGATTCAAGTTCTCAAAAGTCACCGCTTCGGTGGTCGAAACGTCGATGTCTACGATCAATATCCGTTTGCTTCCTGTTTTCTCGGCAGCGGGCTGCATCGCTCGAATTAGCCGGACTTCGTAAGGATACCCTTTTAGTGGGATCGTGTCTTGATGGAAAAAGGCATCGGCACGCAAGCCCAATCCATTGAGCGGTGGATGTACTTTCTGTACGTATTTCGACGGTTTTTCGTTCTCTTTAAGCGGAATTTGAGAGATGAAGCGGACGCTAATGCCTTCAATTATAGTTGGTTCGCCAATCTTTCGGTACGCCGACCAGAACGCCATCGCTGCGTCTAACAGCTTCGGCCAGGTATCGTAAGGCTGCAATCGACTGAAGACGAGGCAGTCGCGTTTCCACTGGCAAATGTACTTTCCGTTCTCGGATTGAAGGCGAAAACCGTCCCATTGGGATCTGTGGTGCATCGCGACATTACCATCAGCCGAGCTCTGAAAACCCGTCTCGTGCTGCATTTGATCGTGGAGCTTGTAGCCAGCAAATTCCTTTGCTAGCAGATCTTTAAGCTCAACCTGCTTAAACGCAATCGAAGGAGGCGCGTTGAATTGGAGCACGGCCTCGACGATCGGTGCGTTGCTCAGGGTAGCAAATTCCTCCGTTAGGTTAATTTCGAACTTTGAGTTACTCACGAATTGTCTCGGTCAGGCGAAGAGTGTGGATCAACGGTGAATGGATCATTTCAGTACTCACGGGCTTCTCGAATCAGGAAACGACCTTCGATTGCTGGTTTGTCGTACAAGGTATCCCACTTGGCGATCTCCCAAATTTTCTTTGGATTGCCTTTGGTCAGAATGAGAACGCGGCCGTACGTACGATGTTCAGCAACGAGTTTGGGTAACTCACTTGTTCGCTGGTAAGCTTCTTTCGTATCGGCCAACAACCCGTTGTCCTCCTTCGTGCGGTCGCGAATGCCAATGATGAAGTCCGGATAGAAGTTTTGACCGTTCTCCATCAAAACATTTATCGACCACGGCTTCCTGGGTTCATTCCGATGCCACCAAAGCACTGTATCCGTGTCATCGCTGTCCAAAACCTGCGCAAACTCAATCTCCCAATTATTCATTTTAGGATATACGTTGTAGAGATTCAGTCGTGAAATCGTCAGCGGCGACTCCGACTCAATCGCTGCTGGCAAATCTTCGGTGGCGACCACAACAGCTTTCGAAGCAACAGCACGTTTATATGCTTCTCGCAACAAGTAGGGATGGAAGCAGATAATGTCATCTAAAGCATTTCTCGCGCCGGCTTCCGTAACGTCGGCCACACTCTCCTTGACCATCATTTCGAATACGGCCCGCGTTAACGCATTTCTCAAAACCTTAGCGTTCAATGTACGGTACTTAAAAATAGTTCGCTGAGCAGCTAAGGCCTTTTCGTCCATTGATGGCGGTGCAAAATCGATTTCAATCTGGATCTGTCTTGTGAAAATCTCGACTGTCTTCTTCTGTACTGTAACGGGTGAATTAGCTAGTAACGAATCTCGAAGTGTCTTGAAATTGACGACGAAATTCGCAGCAACTTCATCTTCGGTCACCTCCTGGTCTTCCGGCATTTCTTCAGTCTTGAAGATATGAGGCACATTCTCTCGTAGCGAATAGGAGTGCTTCTTTTGTATCGCCGGCTTTGTTCCTATCACCGAACGGATGGTTCGACTCAACTCGGTTGTACCGAACGCGCTAACAAACAAGGGTAGTTGTTCGATATCGACGTCACCTTGTGCGTCCAGGATTGCGGCAGGAGGCGGTTCAAAATGCGCGCCGGGCGGTGGCTCCGGCAGGAATTGCAATTGATTGCCATCATCGGATGACTGCACCATCACGTCATTACCATTCGCGTAGACAATCATTGTTGGGCTGACGGTCGCATAATGCGTTTTGACCTGATTCATTCGTTGACCAGCTTTGTCTATGCCTCCCTGAGAATCAATGTCGGCCAGCATTACATAACCATAACGCAGCGGGTCAGGAACGGTCTTTCCCTGCAATCGACGATGTACACGTAGAATTCGACCGATCAACTGCACTCCAAAGTCCTCGTCTTTGGTCGTGCGCATCGAAACCAATGTCCATGCTCGCGGGGCATCGAATCCCAACGCAACGGCCATCTTGAAGATAAGAACCTCCACCTGCTCGTTATTGGCAAGCGACAGCAAAGTTGGATCAGGTTCTTGAGAAGTATGCGTCGCGATCTGCGATTCGGCGAAGCCTAATTCAAGCAGAAAATCACGCGCACGTTCAACGCTCTTACCACGACTATCCACCTGCACTAGCATCAAAGGAGTCAGACTTATACCTGCTTGCTTGAGTTGTCCCTTTAGGAAGTGATGCAACTCGGTGGCGTTCTTGAGCGCTGTCTTCTCAAAATCAACCAACGCTTCCGATCCTTCGTCGACACGCCATGCAATCGCCTTTACACCACGTTTGATCAACCCCTCATTTGCTTCGTTACCAGTTGCATCGGCGCGGCTAACGCTAATCTTGTGAATATGCTTGATCTGCATGCGTGACTTGAGGTCGTCCAAATCCTTGTCATCCGGCGTCGCGGTAACCAGGATAGTGTATTCAGGCTTGAGAACCGTTCGGTAAAAAATCGCCGCTTGGTTGTCGCCTTTAAAAGTGTGGTGTGCTTCGTCGATCACCACACCGATTCGATACCCTTGCTCGCGAAGGTCGAGAATCAAATCATCGATACTCGCGTTCTGCTCCCCTGTCGTTCGGACGCTTCGACGGTCTTTAATCCGTGTTGCTACCAACTGCCAAGTCGTTACGAATACGTCTCCACTACGAGTGCCGATCGGATTGCGGTCATCAGTTAGCGTCCGCAATCGCAAGCCCTGAAATTGCTCGCGAAGAAAGGCAGCCGATTGATCTACGACACCTTTGAAAGGTGCAAACCAGAACCAGACGATTCGGTCATCGTGACACATGCGCTGAACAATATTGCCTGCCATCAGCGTTTTACCACTGCCGGTGGGCGCTTCGATCAGCAGATATCCGTTGTCGTGAATCGCTGTGGCACGCGCATCGTCGTTCACGCCGGCTTGGTTCAGCACATCACGCATGAAGTGAAATACTTTGACGGCACTTTCGACTGCTTCTTGCTGAAACTGCTTTAGAGTGATTATGGACATAAGCTAGATCCTCAATCCAAAGCGTTGGGCGAGACTTTCAGGCACTGGCTCGATCTGAGTGTTCGTGGCACTTGCCAGACGCTGCCGGACCAGTTCCGGTTGCCAGGTATAAACGATCGTCGATGGGCTACCTAAAGCGGCTTCCAGTAACACTTGAGAACCGCGAGCTTTCAAATGAGGAACATAGATCAATCGCTGCCCATCATGGTCAGCGATCATGAATTTTTCATTCTCGTCAAACGCTGTCACCGTTGGCATGTGAGTCAGTTGCAACG
>JAYTVL010000458.1:0-14622 GCA_043744075.1 Pirellula sp.
CCGTCACACTCCGTGTGACGTCCGCAGTTCAAAAACCTTTGGTTTTTGAGGCAACGTCACACGGAGTGTGACGGGTACTTTCTTCGGATTCAAAAAAATCACAGCCTCTCATAACGATAGCGATGGGCGTGGATTCGTAGTCCGTCGCAATTAACACTTCACACGCCCGAACGTGCCTCAGAGCGTGCCGCCCATTTTACAGGTAGATTTCAAGCTGCCCATCGCCTAACAGTGTGAATCTCTTTTTTCAATGGCGAGAGGGTGATGAGAATATTTTTTTCTAGTTTATGACGCGGCCGGCGACTGTTACTTCTGCCGACATGTCTTCACCCAGCGAAGTTTTGACGGTAATTTTTTGTTTAAGTGATCCAGAGTCTTGGTCGTTGTTAAGTTTGCCTGCGAACGTAAACGGGACAATATGAACGGTCTTTGCGCCCTCAGGGACTTTGAACTCGAACCGCCCATCTTCGCAGTCGACTCCAGTGATGGAAAACGGTTTCTTGGATCGTACGATCAACCTGTTTTGAATCGATTTGCCTTTGCCTATGTCACCTAGCGAAACAAAAGTAGGTGAAATCGAAACAGGCGGAATGATCCTCGCACTGAGAGGCAGGGTAAACTGTTCATTCTTGTCATCGTTGGTTACTACGATCAGCTCGTCCACGATTTCGCCGACTGGAGCGCTACCCTTGAGGCTAATGTGCAGCAAATAGTTCGTTAGCGTGCCGATCTTTTGGATCGGATCCAATCGCACTTCAATGTGCTCGTTGTTGCCACGAACATCCAGAATCTTCCAGTCTTTACGCCCCGCGTAGGAAATCTTCAAGTCTACGGTTTTCTTTGCCCCGAATTCACCGCCGCCAAAGCGAACTTCACCAGGTTCAACCACTATGTCTGAGCGAATGGTACCGCCAACCGTCAGTTTTACCTCTGCATAGTACGGACGATCGATCACAACCGTGATCTCTGCGGTCTTTGTTCCTATGAACGAACGCGTATTGAACTGTGCGATCAATTCCCCTTTTTCCCAAGACTTCAGTGTTTTCTTGGACAAGACTGGATTCGTGCAACCACAACTGCTTCGTACCGCGACAATGTGTACGTCCTCTTCGAAGCAGTTTTCGATGACAAATGCGTGCTCCGTTTTGGCGTTCCGGCTGACAGTTCCGAAGTGATGGTGCGTTTCGGAAAAGAGTTTTTGTGCCCATTGCTCTGCTTGCGCAACGGAAAAGCACGTCAGGGCAATGCAAGCAAAAGCCGTGGCAAACGCAAAGGATTTCTTAGCCAACCGGCAGAGTGCTAGATGCGAAACTCGATAAATCATCCGGACGTTCTCTCGTAGACGGGCAATATCGACAAATAGTATTTGGGCCTACCCCACACTTGGAGTTCTTATGATCGGCAGATCTTAGTCGTTAAATTCGTTTTGTTTGGCAAAAACGGATGCAAAAAACTTTCCTAAACTGCCAGAACTTCCCAGACCCTCACTTTCCAAGCGAGTACCATACTTTGGTACAACCCGATGTGTGAGCGAGGGACCGTCCCTCGCTCACGCTTCGGGTTGTGATGGAAGTTTCCATTCCGCAGCTCGCTTTAGCATCGAATGTTCGACCAGTCTTGAAAGCACCCTTAAGAATCCTAATGGCTTCCAATTCCCTATTAGCCGTCCCTGGCATTCGCATCAGGGTATTGAATCAATGGCCTGTGGATTCATCTGGCGAGTTTGTTCTGTATTGGATGACCGCCTATCGGCGCACACGATCCAATTTCGCGTTACAAAGAGCGGTGGAATGGGCAAATCAACTCAACAAACCGCTTGTGATTTTCGAGGCCATTCGATGCAACTACAAGTGGGCCTGCGATCGATTTCATCAGTTCATATTGGCAGGCATGTTGGACAATGCATATGCCGTCCAACTAACCAATGCAACTTTTTGTGTATACGTGGAAACATTTAGAAATGAAGGCAAGGGACTGATGGAGTCCCTATCGGCACTTGCTTGTGTGACTATTGCGGACGATTATCCCTGCTTCTTTCATACAGCACTGTACGAAAAAATTGCGAGCCGGTGGCATTGTGCGATCGAGCTGGTGGATAGCAGTACCATCTTGCCCATGCGCATCGCCGAAAGGACCTTTACGGTCGCTCATTCGTATCGTCGTTATATGCAAAAGGAAATATTTAAAAGCATGCCTGTATTTCCTGTCGAGAATCCACTTAGTTTCTTGACGAGTCCCAAGCTCGCAAAGCTGCCGGCACGAATTATTAACGGTTGGCCCGTTTGGAATACCAAACAAGCAGCAAAGCAATTAAAATCAATTTCACTGTCTTCGTTGCCAATCGATCATAACGTGACGGCAACAAAGGAGATCGGTGGTTCACAGGAGGCAAAGAGAGTTCTAGATCGATTCCTGGAGCAAAGGTTACGAGATTATTCCGAGTCTCGCAACGAACCAGAACAAGATGGATCAAGCGGGCTTTCGCCCTACTTGCACTTCGGACATGTGAGTCCTCACGAAGTTTTTGAGCGCATTGCGTCCGCTACGAAATGGTCGCCAAAGAAGTTGAGTACTCCAAACGGAAAAATGGATGGGTTTTGGAATATGAAACCAAGTGCTGAGGCATTCATGGACCAATTGATGACTTGGCGTGAAATTGGTTTCAACATGTGTTGGCGCGAACGCGACTACGATCGATTCGAGTCACTGCCTGGTTGGGCGCAACAGACACTTGATGAACATGAAAATGACGAGCGTCCGATCGAGTACGATCTTGAGCAATTCGAGCTATCGCATACGCATGATCCATTGTGGAACGCGGCCCAGATTCAACTAGTTCGCGAAGGCCGAATACACAACTACTTGCGCATGCTTTGGGGAAAGAAGATTCTACATTGGTCAAAGTCACCACGAGAGGCCTTGCGGATCATGCTTGAGCTCAACAACAAATATGCGTTAGATGGCCGAGATCCAAATTCTTACAGCGGTATCTTTTGGGTACTTGGCAGATACGATCGAGCGTGGGGTCCGGAGCGCCCTATCTTTGGAAAGGTTAGATACATGACCAGCGAGTCGACTCAGAACAAGTACCACACCAAGCAGTACGTCAAGAAGTATTCCAACGTATAGTCGCGGAATTGGCACGGATCTTGCTTTTACTAGAGTCCGCAAGTTGGAATGTTCTGTCAGATTGACAGCACCTTGCAAGCGTTAAACAATGTTTTACAAGGAAAAAATAAACATGGCACACTTCCGATTTCCTATTCGTCAGCTTCCGGTAGCCCTTCAGGACTTCGCAACCGATGTGGAGACGATTGTTGACCAAGTCTTCAATCAAGGGGACTGCAAAGGCGAAAAATGCGAAAGCACCGTTGCGAACGGAGTTTTCCGACCCGCCATTGACATCTACGAATCCGAACTACAGTTCGACCTGTTTGTTGATTTGCCGGGTGTAAAGGCAGATGCGGTCAAACTTGAAATGGCGGAGGACCGGTTGGTTGTCAGTGGCAACCGCATTGCAACTTCGGTTGGCGAGGGAGCTTCCGCGCATCGTGTTGAACGTTTAAGTGGAGATTTTTCGCGTTCTATTCAATTGCCGAAGCAACTGGATGCCGAAAAAATCGAAGCTCATTTCGATAACGGTGTTTTGCACGTAGTGTTGCCTAAACAATCCAAACCAACACCAAGAACAATTGAGATCAAGACCAATTGATCGCGAACCGGTAACCTGTTAGGCGATCGGAAGAAATAAATTTACCTGCTGTACGACGGACATCTTTGTCCGTCGTGCCTTTAGACGGACTTGGAGGTCCGTTGTACGGTAAAGTCATATCTGCCGCTCGCCTTAGCCTTAGCCTAGCCTAGCCTGTTTGAAATCGTGCAACTGCTTACAGATAGCAGTTGCACATCCTAATCCGACTATTGAGCAACCGGCAGCAGCAATTCGTAGAGGGGTGTTGGCAAAAACTCACTTGTCAAATAGATCGATTTCGAGTCCTTCGAAAAGCAGACTGCTTCTGGCTGATTCATTTTCGGTAACGAAAACTCGATTGGTTCTCGGTTGAAAGTATCTGTCCAATCTTCAACGATTCCGCCCTTCGTGTTTCGTGGAAACAAGAAACCAGACCGGTACGTCAATACGACCATCGACCTGCTGTCGGCAGAGATATCGCAGGCGCTAGCGAAAGGGATGGTTGATTGGCCAATCAACTTTGCTTCCACTTCGACTTTTTTCGTGGTCATATCGGGGAACGGGACGGAATAAATGCGACCGGCAATTGATTTTTCGAAAATCAAAATTTCTTTCGCCGCATGGTCCACTGCGATTCCTTCGTAATTGGTGACTCCACCTTTGAAATAAATGTCCACCGAAGTCTCGACCGTTGCTACGGATTCGATGGGCTTTGTTGGTTTTGAATCGTCAAATGGAAATTTGGGCTCGGAGAATATGTACAACGTGACATAGTCTCTCTTGATCGCGTTACCACCAATATCGCCTATGATAATCCTTGGAAAGCCGTCGATTGTGGAAAACGCAATATCCTCCCAATCCAATGCTTTGGCTCCGGCCACTTTGATTCTTGCGATTGTCCTACCGTCGCGGTGTACCAAAAATAGTCGAGGAGCATCCCCTGAGTCGTTGTGAGTCCAGAAGCAGTTTTCATGGCGGTGAGAAAGAACCAAACCGCTGCTTTCGTTAATTTCACGATCTTCAAGCTCTGAAATCTGCTTCCACGATGCGTTCGTTTTCTTTCCGGATTGGGCAAACGCTTTCGTTCGCGTCTCGACTTGGATTGCAGTAATTAGAAGAATCGTTATTAGGGTGCTACCCATAATCTGAATGAATTTACTTTTTACCATGTCTCTGCAGTCCAGGCCTTCATCTCGATTCGATAGACGGCGTTTTGGTAACTAACCACAGCCACAGGTCGGTCATCGGTTTCAATTCGGACGACGAGACTTTGCCTCGCGCATAAGCAATGCGATTGTACAGCATCCCCAGCGATGCGATTGACTCCTGCTGTTCAGGGAATCGTCGAAATAGACGACGCATAAACTCTTCCGGCGTTTCGTCTTCACGCCGAACAATGCGGTGTTCATAACCCCATGACAAGATCGCCCGATACATGTGTCGAACCACTTGCTCGCGGGACCATCCAGTACCATTTGCAAAAGGATTGACAAACGTGTGAAAGGGAGGATACAAATCTTCAATCAACGTCGCCTCTTCCGTAGAGTGGCTCTGTGCCGCTGGCTCTCTGTTCTTGGGACCAAATATCGAGCCAAGCCAGTCCAGAAAACCCTTGACCGCAACGAACAACTCTCGTCGGTAAATAATGCCATAAATAATCGCAAGGATTGCCAACACGATCAACAGCAACCATTGCAAAGTCGCGGAGATATTCCATTCGATCGATGGCGACCTGTCTTGCTTGTTGCCTCCATTTTGCTTGTCGGCTGCGTTTTTGTTAACGCCGTTGGGTTTGCCCTCCTTTAGCTTGTCGCCAGTTTGCTTTCCTCCATCGTCTGGGCCTTTGCCATCTTTGTTTCCGCCCGGTTTGTCTTGTGCCTCTCCGTCACCTTTTTGAGGTCCTTGACCCTCTGCCCCTTCGCGGCCCCAGCCCCCTTTGCTAGCCTTCAGGTCGTCGCGACTCGTGATGTGAAATGGCAAGTCCATTGTCAGAAGCGAACGCCCTGGGATCGGCAATAGCGAAAGGATAAAAAGTACCACAAAGACACTCGTCATTCCGACCGCCAACCAGCGGATCGCAAACGAGGTCTCCATCGGAACGCCGCGCTCTCTTAAGTATTTGCGCAACGACAAAAGCGAGATCAAAACCAACAGGAATAATGAACTAAGAAGATAGAAAAACAAATAAGTAAATGCCCATCGTCGATCCTCTGGGCTTTGAATCACCAACTGCCCGAGCCCAAACACTGGCAGCGCGAACAAGGCAAAGTACAGCACCCAAACACCCGGGTTGTGCTTGCGTTTCGTGGAAGACTTTTTCTTAGTTGGTTCGGTAGATGGTTCTTCAGTCGTTTTGACAGAATTCGGTTGCTGCTCGGACCGCTTTCGCTCGCTTTTGACTAAACCAAGCGATTGCAGCAGCCCGACACCTGTACTTTGCAAGTGTTCGTTCATCGACGTGCAGTCGAACGTAATTCGATCTGCAAGCACAGCGATCATCACTAGCAAAAATACCAAAATCGGAAAACTGAACACAGCCATGGCTCCACGAACGACGAAAAACGAAGGCGTTGCGACCAACGTGGCTGCCGCAAGTGCAAACATATAGGTGAATGCTAACTGTCGACTCTGTTCGATCGCTATTCGAGCGATTAGCACGACTGCAACGGTATATAGCCCCAGAATCCACATCAATCGCTCTGGGTGAGCCCCTTGGTAGCAGACGGTGATTATGAAATAGACGAGGGAGCCAATCATTCCAATGATGAAAATGGGAGCAATCGCCGCTAAGAAAAAATCTAAACCATCGGCTCGAAGCTTCTTTTCACTCGCCAAACTGACACCTACTCAATTTTGGAGGTTACGACTCGTAGAAGTTCTTTTTCACGACTAGCCAAAAGCTTGCCCTCCCAAGTCAAAAGCCATCGATAAAACCAAATCGAACCAGTGAGCCATGGTAACGACATTAGAAATGCGATTGGAACGAATTCCAGACTGGGAAAACCCCTGTCAATCAACCATTCTAACCCAAGTGGAACCAATGCCAAAACGGTAATTGCCGGCATGAACATACTTAGCACTAGGCTAAACAAAACGGGAATTAGATTGAACTGCTTTGGCTGAATACTGCCTGCCGCCAACGGGAAAGGTGTCAAAATGGACATAAGATTAGTCAAGAGAAAGTAAAGGGGCAGCATCGTGGCCGACAGTGTCACTGCACATAAAATTTTGTCGATCGCCATTCCAAAGTAGATCCCGATGGCCAAGGCCAACAATAAAGATTGCAACAAAAGGAATGGAGCGGTGGCCAAATTGCGCCCCAGCAGAATTCGTTTTCGCTGAATTGGTGACAAAACAAATGCCCGAAACCCCGCTCGGTCGTATGCAAAGTAGTTGCCAAGCAAGCCTGACGTGATAAATAAGCTACAGGCCGTGAATCCGACTATGATCGCCGCTTTCAATTCGTCGATTCTCGGCAGTTTCATCACATGCAAAACTCCAAGCAGGACAAAAGGAGCGATGAGTGGCAAAAGCAAATAGAGCTTGACCTCCGGTGCCCGCGCCATAGATTGCAACGTCATCGTGATTACCGCAGCCGTCTCTTCCGAGACCAAAGGGATTTGACGTTCGACCAGCAGCACTTTTTTCCCGACTCTCATTTGAGCCGCGAGCGCTACCCGCGTTTCGCTCTGCTTGGTATGTACTAAAGCCCCAGCAGCTTGCAACTCACTGGCTCGCGCATCCGTTTCACCTTTGTAAAATCGAATAGTTTGACGGTAATTCCTTCGCAATGAAACGAATCCCACCAACGCCATCGCTCCAGTGAGCCAAAATACGTGAAGCGTCCCAGACATGATCGACTCAATGCAACCCGCCATCCACAGTGGAGGAAGAATTAGGTTGAACTGCCGAATACGTCCAATCCACGCCGAGGTCCTCGCTTCGTTACGAGCACGCCTTTCTTTTCTACGGAGGATATTGCTTTCTTCTTTCGTCGCTTCGTTCATCCCCTCCAGAGCTCCAACCGTCTCCGCTTGTGTATGGCCATTCACAGTAGATTCTAGTACCAGTACCAACTCGTTGGCTGTTTGGAGATTGGCAAGCTCATCATTCAAGATTTCTGGTTCGGATTGATCGGGATTTCTCCACTGTAACGGAGCGGCGGGGATCGCGGCTATCGGCGGCTCCGGTAAATCACGTATCCGAGAAAACCGTGTTGCAACCAGGGAAGGCATCTGTGAAATCACGATGATACAAAGCGGTATGACAATCATGACCATTCGACGCCGACGCGGATTGGACATGAACACCGCCAACCAACGCTGCAATTGATACGTCAAAGCAGTTATCGCAACCACAAAGAAAACTAACGGAATTGGAAACAAGAGTGCAATCGGTCCAATTGCGAAACAAGATCCAAACGTAAAACCCAAAGAAATCACGCACAAAGAAATGAGCGTCATGTTCATTAGCGAACTTAGATAATTCAGAACAAACGCTTGAGGAATCGATACGGGCAAATGCAAAATACGATCAAATGTGATTGCATCGCTGCGTTGAAGGTCGGTTGCGACGTGCATCACCCAAACAAAACAGAACAACGCGATGAGGCCGTCCCAAAAGAGAAAGTAGAGTTCGCGAGGAATCAAACGTGGAGCAAAAACGCCCAAAAGGCCTCCGATTACAAACGAACCGACGCAGAACATTGCGAAAGACACTAGCAGAATGGCAGCCAAGGCCTTGCCCAACGAGGACCCATGCCGCAATTGATTAATTCTTATCCGCCAACGCAACCAAACAAACGTTTGGAAATGGTGCAGCAAGTTGTTTAGTCCGAAAATCTGCAAGAAGGAAATTGACACAATTGAGTGTTTAGCTTTGTTCGAGCCACTCCAATTTCGCTGTTTGATTTTTGTCAGCGCCCGTTGCTATTAAAAAGCATTTTTCCAATGTGCCGTCCAAATGAATATCATCCATCGAACACTGCTGAATCAACTTGCCATTTTGAATGATACCGACATGAGTACAAAGCCGTTCGACAATCTCTAAAACGTGCGATGTCAAGAATACCGTCGAGCCCTTGGCAACAAAATTCGATAGCAGATCGCGAATCGTGAGGGACGCTACTGCATCCACCCCTTCAAATGGTTCGTCAAGGAAAAGTAACTTGGGATTCGGCAACAAAGCGGCGGCTAAAGAAAGTTTCTTGCGCATGCCATGCGAGTACTCAAGGACCAGCTTTTTGGTCTCCCGTTCTAGCGATAGCAAGCTTAGCATCTCGTCACTTCGCTGACGAATCGTCTCGCGTCCCAGGCCATGGATGCGACCAATGAAAATGAGATACTCAATTGCCGTCAAGTTATCAAACAAAGCGAGGTTCTCCGGAATCACGCCGATATGTCGTTTGGCCTCGAGCGATTGAGCATGATCCAACATGTCACGACCGAGAACCGAGATCTTTCCGTTGGTAGGGCTCAAAAGCCCTGTCAACATTTTTATCGTCGTCGATTTTCCGGCTCCGTTTGGGCCAAGAAAACCATAAAACGTCCCACAGTTCACTTTCAAGTCGACCGAATCAACAGCGGTCTGGGTCCCGAATACGCGTGTCAGTTGTTGAGTTTCGATAGCGGTTTGGGGCACAATGAACCTGATTCGACGAGTTTGATCGCTAACTGAACTATTGTATCCGATGACGCCATCGGATGATGAGTCTATCGGTATATTGTAGCAGGCACATTTCAAGTGCCGTCAGCAAATGGGGCTTGGCGCAAGTAAGGATCGTTCGAGCAATAAATGTCCAAGTGTCGCCTTTTGCTCCGCAAAAGTAGCGATCTCCAAGCAACTTTCGCGGAGCGAAAGTCGACACTAATTGATCGGGCGATCCTAAGTGAGTTTGGTGCCAGCCTGAGGACTGGCTGATCTACGTGAATGGTGCGAAAGTTGTTATAATACCAGTCTCGCCGTTACGTTTGCGTTAGGCCCAGCGCAGTGTGTACAACCGTTTATTAATCTAAAAATTAGGGACAGGAAGATGAATCACATTCGAACAAGGAAGAGTTTATCCAAATATGAATCCTCGACTATTTCCCTGTCCTATTATGTTCTTGTCAGCGAGAGTTGTGGTGCATCGGGATACGTCCGTTTATTCATTACGTTGTCGTTCGTCGCGTTAGCTCTGTTAGCGCCGAAATCGACCGCTGTAGCGCAGCTTCAAGCGACCGCGAATGCGCCGAACGTTCGCTTCCAAGATTCGATCAGCGCGTTCCTTGTAGCGGATAAAACGAATCCGCCTCCAAAAGAGTCGATCTTATTCATTGGCAGCAGCATCTTTCGCCAATGGACCAACCTGAAAGAGCAAATGGCACCTTTGCCTGTGTTCAACCGTGCATTTGGTGGCTCGCAAACTTCAGATTTACTCGACCATATGGATAGTGTGGTTTTGCCTTATAAGCCAAAAGTCATTGTTTATTATTGCGGCAGCAATGATGTCAATGCGAGCAAATCTGCAATCGAGATTGCGGATCGGTTCAAACAATTCGTTGATCGCGTGGGAGTGAAACTACCGCAAACGAAGATCCTTTATGTCTCAATCAATAGAGCTCCACAAAAGGAGAGCAAATGGGCAATTGTCGATGAGGCAAACAGGCTGATCAAGGACTATTGCGACTCTAGCGGGCTGCTTGGCTACATTGATTTAAATCAGGCGCTTTTTGACAAAGCGGGAAACCCTAAGCTTGAATTGTACCAGCCTGACAAACTGCATTTCTTGGAACCGGCCTACGAGGAGTTCACGTCGATCATAAAACCTGTGGTTGCCAAAACATGGGCAGCTGTTCAATCTGAGTCTTCGCCGGCATGTGTGCCCACTGAGGGAGCCGAACTAGGCACGCATGGGTTTGCGCAATCTGGTGACGTACGTATCCACTACGTTACGAAGGGCAAGGGGCCATTGGTCGTGATGATTCATGGATTCCCAGACTATTGGTA
The DNA here is from genome assembly GCA_043744075.1 of Pirellula sp. Taxonomy (GTDB): domain Bacteria; phylum Planctomycetota; class Planctomycetia; order Pirellulales; family Pirellulaceae; genus JBKCUI01. The sequence goes on from JAYTVL010000458.1 coordinate 10,679, forward strand.
CACTTGGCGAAAGCAGATACCTGCGATTGCGGAGAAGTTCCAAGTCGTTGCTATAGATCAACGCGGCTACAACCAAAGCGACCAGCCCATTGGCGTTGGCAGTTACACTTTGGACAAGCTCGTTGGAGATGTGCGAAACGTGATTTTGCATTTTAAGCGAGATCAGGCCATCGTCGTAGGCCACGATTGGGGCGGCATGGTCGCCTGGCAATTTGCAATGACACATCCGACGATGACCGAGCGACTGGTAGTTCTCAATTTGCCACATCCGAATGGTTTGAGACGAGAACTGGCAAACAATCCGGAGCAACAAAAGAACAGTGCCTACGCAAGGTTTTTTCAGACTCCTGGTGCTGCATCTCTATTGAAAGCGGAAACTTTGGTTGAGTGGGTCAAGGACCCTGACGCTCGCGCTAAATATGTCACGGCGATGAAACGTTCATCGATGGAGGGGATGCTAAACTACTACAAAGCGAACTACCCTCGCGAACCCTATACGGTCCCAGAAAACCCCGGCCCAAAAGTTCAATGTTCGGTCTTGATGATTCATGGACTCAAGGATAAATCTTTGCTTCCCGGAGCGCTAAACGACACTTGGAATTGGCTAGAGAAAGATTTGACACTTGTAACGGTTCCTGAAGCTGAACATTTCGTCCAACAAGACGCATCGGACAAGGTTACGCATACCATCCTGAATTGGCTTGAGCGGTAAAGCCGTAACACCTAGAAAGGGACCGACAAAAGGGGACGCAGCTTAATTCGCTCTATTGTTTTCCGGTCAACGTGAACACCGTTGTTGATGACTAGTAGCGTTGACCAACTTAAAAAACTCGGACATGTTTTACACCCATGATCTATCGAGAGGGGAAAGATGTAGCATGCCGCCCAGTGTAGACTGTGTGTCTATAACGAAAAGAGGACGCTGTATATCCTTTCTTTCCGAAGAGTTCGGAAGCGTTCCGGAGGATATCCTAACGGCTTTCCCAATTCGAAAAAAGAACTTTACTCGGATCATCTGCCACTCGCCGCTCGGTCGTATATTTGAAGTAAAACGGTTCGGTTTGGAACCGATCTTTTCGTTCCTGTTTGTCAAACGACCAGATCACTTCGTCGCCCTTGAGTATCTTAAGTTCGTGAGGCGCGTTCCGAGAGCATGCCAAGTACCAGCCATCTTGACGGGCTTCAATTTGAAGAATTGCATTTGGATCGGTTCCCCTCGAAAAAGCAAAGATAGCGCCATCTGTGACGCCTGGTGTAATATCAGGATATCTGTAGATTGGCTGGGGCATCAATCGGTATTCATGGTTCGCCGTTTGCGTAATTCCGGTTGCTGTGAACTGTCGAACAATTGTTTTCAACTGAATCAATCGAGTGGCTCGATTGTCAGATGGAACCAGGTGTGTTGATTCTTTCTTCCAGTGAACACCAGGTTGTTCACACTTCCAGAAAACTTGGTCAAACCGAGAGCTTGCTACAGCTTCATGAGTCAATGAATTTAGTCTGACAGCGACGTAGCGAGCACCTTGAACCTGTGTGTCCATTCCTGACGCTATGACGCCGAAAATGATGGGACTTCCTTTGTCCGTCCAAAGATACGCTTTGCCATGTCGCGTACTTGCCTCGGTTTTTAGCGCGAGAAGCGTATGTCTTTTGAGATCTGAGTTAACGGTTATTTGAGTGGATTTGCTATTTGTAGGGCCATGGGACAAATTTATGTTCTCGCAAATTTCGTCATACACCTTGTACCACTTTTCGATAAGAGCCTGCTCAGCATCGCTTTCTGCAACGACTTGATCGGTCTGCGCCGAAGCGTGACCAAAAAATTGCGACAACAAAAGCGGTGCAATGAAAGAAACGAAGACTGACTTTGCAACATGGTACATGATGCACTCCAGGGATGATCAAGGATAAGGGTTTGAGGTGACACGCATCGTAGACATAATGCCTCACAATGGAAAGTGTAGGGAGTCGACGAAAGAAGAGGCTTCCACCGATCCCGTATTGGTGGAGCAACAACAGGCGCCAACGCCGAATACTTCCAAGACAACCTTCCCGCCGTCGAGGTGGCGGCCGAGGGGGAGTTGTTGGTCGAGTCGACAGACAACAAGGGTATCGTCATGCGAAACAAACCAAAGCTTGAACCAAAGCCTGTGGGCGCTCCGGCCAATCGATCTGGTCCGATTCCGGATCGAAAACAAATGGCGACCATCTGCGGGTGCTACAGTGTGGACCGTTTGATCCGGACACCCGAGGAAGTGCTTCGTGGACTTTTTCGCGAACCAAGCCTGGAAATCAATACAGAAAAACGGCCTCGCCCAATCCAGTCTCGTTCTCAAGCATGTATGTCCCGTACCCAAAAAAACGCTGAAGACAGCCTTGATGGCGAGGTATCAGCAGTAGGTTGGCTCAGTGAACATGTTCGCGACCGGCGTCGCGAAGGCCAGGAGTTAATCAACCTCAACGATGGGGAGATATCCATCTGGGCCAACATCGAATTGACTCAGGAGCAAAACAATCGAGTGGATATTATAGATTTGCTACACGCAATTCAGAGGGTGTGGGATGCGGCAGTCATCTTGCAGCCTGTGAATCTGTATAAATTCGCCAGAACACACATCGGTTCGATCCTATCAGGCAACGTGAAAACTGTTATCCAGAGCTTTCGTTGGCAGTCGACTCGCTTGCTGCTGGAGGGAAAGTCCAAGGCAGGAAAACTATGGAAGGAATTTCAGCTAATACATCAAACTCGTGTCTTGTCGATGTATGGAGAAAAGCGATCCAACTTCGTCGATTCGTTCCAACTCGCAGCGTGATCAAAACCTTCGCTCAACCGGTCGCACCCGTTGGAGACGTCGGTAATCGATATTGCCAAACATAACAACGACGAATGCTGGGTGCAATTTAAGAACCCATTCTTGGACGACCAAACGATCAAAAGCTTATTTCCCCCCCGTGACTTCTTGGAGGATTTTGAAACCCAACTCAATTAGAAAAACGCTTACTAGTGGCGATTCCGTCAGAATTATTGGCAAACTCACAGTCACAACGTCATTTGAAAAGCCATCTCGCGTTCAATATCAAGTTAGCCGTAGCCTGTTCAGGCTTGCCTAGGGCTCGCCAGTTGGCCGCATGCAGGTATGTACCGAAGATCGGAAACTAGTATCTTCGTGCGTGGTGGTGGTAATAGCGAGAATGGTAGCTCGGCGTGTATCCGCTGTATCTGCTGGACCCGTACCCAGACCCGTAAACAGGTACGGCATACGGTATGTACTTAGGTGATTGCCGGCGTTTTATTTCTGCTTCCTGTCTGCGTGCACGACTTGCTTCTACTGCTATTTTTCTGTCCGCAAGTAGCTCGGCTCTAGCTGTTTCGATTTCTTGAGTCGAACGCTTGTGCTCCGATCTATATTGCGTTATCAAATCAGCCCGTTCTTGAGCAGTGTCAGCAAGTGCTGAGCCGGACAGCAAACTCGCAGCGATCAACCAATTCGTAAACTTCGACATGTTCGTAACTTTCTATTCGTTGGACTTGGAACCAATCCCGACAATCGGGGGGCGCTATGCTTTTGAATTTTCGAACAACTGCCATTGCGGCGATTGCAATTACGTTGTGCTTTGTGGCGTAGCTCTTTCTTCGCTTTGGGCTGGTTCATGAGGCAGTTCGCGTGAGGCAGTACAGGTGAGGTATTAAACAATGTGGAGAGTAATGCAAACGACGAAACGAAGAACAATTAAGTTACCCTTGTGGTCTGTCACGCCTAAAAATGAGGGTAGTGGACGAGGCAACGAGTCCCGTATGCAACACAAATCGCAGGGACTATCGAACCCTAAATCTTAGCTGTGACAATGCACTAGCGCGGATTATTCATGCAAATGCAAACTAAAGTGGCCCCGGCTGCGTATAAGTTGTTAGTTTACAACACCTTACCCGCAAGCACGGAAGC
>JAYTVL010000459.1:0-14611 GCA_043744075.1 Pirellula sp.
ATATCGCCCCCGATGGCCAGTGGTTGCACTATGTCAAGATTCCTTACCAAGATGCAGAGCAAGTCTTCTACGATCTAGAATCGTTGGATATCGAGGAGGTCGAGTCGAACCAATCGAGTTTCGTGACGGGACTGGCAACGCTTCAATCGAGAAAGACCGAATCGGGAGCTGGCCTAATGCAGTTTTTGAGAGAGAATGTGAATCAGTTTGAAACGGAGGTTGCTGCGGAGATCCTTAGGCTGGCCGACGTCGTCCTTTCCGAACCCAACCCAATCAGCGAGATAATATGACGGCAAAGAAAACTACTGCTACAGCTCTGCCACCAGGGCAGCTCTCCATCGAACAACTTCAAACAAAATACGATGAGTTAAACCGTCGAAAGATCGAGGCTGAGACACGTCATCGAGACGCTTCCGATCAGCTAAAAAAGCTCCGAAGCCAAGCGTTGGCTACTTGGGGAACCGACGATCTCGATGAACTCAAACTCAAACTGGTAAAACTGCAGGAGGAAAATGAAGCTCGACGAGCCAAATACCAATCAGATCTTCAAGGCATTGAGGCCAAGCTTCACGAGGTGGATGAAAAATATCAATCGCTACGCGAGATCGGTCGCAATTCTGAATAATGCGTTTCCAACCTGTCATCAGCAGTCACCACAACGAATCGTTCAAGTCGGCATTGCGACTTCATCAAGCGACCGAACGTCGCGAGCAATGCAAGTTTCTCATTGAGGGAACGCATTTGGTAGAAGAAGCCATTGCAACGGGATGGCCGCTAGAATCAATCTGGTTTGAAGAATCGTGGGCGGAGCAGAATAGACAGCTACTGGATCGAGTGATAGCCGATTCAAGCCGTTACAGTGTAATACTACAGCCAGCGACCATGGACATATTGCGTCGGCTTTCAACGACTTCATCGCGCTCGCCGGTCGTTGGAGTTGCGGACCATCCGGAACGCGCCAAAAGCGACGTCGCGCCTCTTTCTTTGGCTTTGGCGGTCGAGTCCTTGCAAGATCCTGGAAACCTAGGTTCGATGATTCGGATCGCGGCGGCGGCGGGCGTTAAGCAAGTTTTCCTCAGCAGTGATAGTGTTTCGCCGACCAATCCAAAAGTCCTGCGTTCAACCGCAGGCCAATGGTTTCGAAGCCCGCCTACGATCACTGATCTTCCTGGTTTTCTCAAACGGCAATCTGCATCGTCCGTACAAATCCTTGCAGCATGTGCGGACGGAAAGTCATTTTGGGAATCCGATCTTACACGCCCAACTGTATTCCTACTGGGAAACGAAGGAAGTGGACTGAGTAAAGAGATTCTAACTCTAGCAACCGGGAAGATTTCCATTCCAATGGCTACTGACATCGAATCACTCAATGTTTCGATCGCAGCGGCATTGCTAGTCTACGAAGCCCAGCGGCAACGAAAATCGCTTCGTGAACGCAAATGAACTGCCATTCCTGCCCCGATAAACTTGTGTCGACCCACTACAAAGCTGCCGAATCCAGCCGAGCAAGCCGTCGGAATTCTTGCGAGTGTGAGGGGCGGATCGTTGTGTTGGGTCGGAATTGCTTAGGGCCAGAGTCAGCCGCTTATGGCAGCCGAGCGCGTACTTTGGCTCGTTCGGAGACTTAAGTTCGGCAGCAATCAGCGCCTACGTTAGGAGTTGGGAGGCGGCAACGGCGGATGGTAGTTAGAAGCCTAACTATCCACCGGGCGAGCCGGCGGGATTCTTGCTGCGCATGAGTGGCACTCCGTCGTGATTCTTGTTGGGAAATCCCGCTGGCTTGCCCGGCGGGATTTGCTCGCATGAGCGGCGCTGCCTCCCGCCCGAGATGCGATGTGGGGCGCCCAGCCCGAGCCACGCAGGTTTGGCCATGACCTACCTGCTTTCGTCGCGGCAAAGCCTGGCAGCTGTTGAAATCCTTACTAAAAGAACTCCGCAGCGCATCACGCCAAGGCCGGCAAGCATCACCACTCCCGACTCGATGATTCGCGGGCTGTTGTTGTCATTCAAATAAACAAGACCTATTCGAAGCATGAATAACGACACGAGAATGAGAAGCCAACCAACGATTTCCCTGAACCAGAAAAACATCATTTCAATCCCTTCGAATCGGTTTGCTCCGTCGACGACGGTTTTTTTCGAAGCTGCTTTAGTCGCTGCTTTAGTCGTTCGAACGCAGACAGGTCGCGGTAGTATGCAATGAGCTTCACCGAACGCAAATAAAGGCTTGCTTGCGAAGGCTCAAGTTGCCGCCAGGCGAATTCGCGAACCAACACAGAAATCGATATCACAGAAACAAGCAAGAACGCACCAGGCCAGACCGCTTGGCCGTTCTGCATTGACCACTGTAGCCAGCTATCGGATTGTCGACCAATCGGTACGTTCGACAACAAAAACAAGGCCAAAATCACGACCAAAGTCATTTGCAGAGAATGAATTGCCAGGCTCAAAATCACCGGAGATACGTGTTGTTTGGTATCGCTTGGTGTTGAAGAAGTGGTTGGACTATCGTTCATTGCATTTGTGAATAGCCTCAAGAAATAGTCGGAAACAAATCGGTGCGTTTGAGGCAACTTCATCGCAGCCACTATTGCAAGCAAGGCGATAAGAGTAAAGAACAGTCCTGATGGAGCTTGTGCGAGCTGTTGGTGTCTTGGCTCCAGTACTACAAGGCTGATCTGAAGTGCAACAAAAGCTAGCAACGCAAGTCGCAATACAAAACAGGACATTATGACGGTTAACAGAAACAGCCTGAGCATCGGGCCTATACCATCGGAAATACCCAAGAGCAGTTCATAACAAAGGGCAATGGCCAAGAGTTGCATTAGCGCGCCGAAGATCCGAAAGGCTTTCCATTGCGAGACGCTCGTATCGGTCAATGCGCGATAGGAATCGCTTGCTGTGCTCATCGAATCGCTCCTTGAAACTTGCTGCGTCCCGTCTTGGCTGCATTGAGCTCCGACATGATCAAGCGAATGGCACTCTTCTCCCCGGCAAGAGACAAAGAAGCACCGCATCGATGAATTTCACGTTTTAGCTGCTCAGCCTGTATTTGAAGCCTAGCCTGTTCAGCAACTAACAATAGCTCATCGGTCGACCAATTGCCCGAAAAATCGGCATCGACGACACGCGAAGGTCGCCGAAAAGTAGAGGAAGGGCAGATGAACGTTACGCGATGATGTTTTGCGATTGCCAATTTGACGGCCGGCAAAAGGAATTCCAAAACACTTACGCAATTGAGCAAGTCCGACATTACTACAAGCACTTCGTTGTCGCGCGCATGGCCGACCGCCGTTAAGATGCAGTCAGCCAAATGAGTCATCCGAGCCACTGGTTCTCGATCGTGACGCTCAACGGTCGAAATGATCGGAGGGATCCAAGGTATTCCAGAGCGATTGAGCAGTTCTTGGACTCGACGAGCAAATGTTTCGTCATTATGTAGCATCGCTACTTGCTCACGAGTTGATAGGCTGTGGATTTCAGTCAAAGCTCCAGCAATAAGAAATCTTTGGCGTCGTCTTGCGCGAGCGATCGGAAGAATTGGGAAAACAAAAAACGGAAATTGATTGACCTTGAAATCCAAAAGTTCCGGGAACCGTTGGCTGATCAGGCCCCAGGCAGCATCGATCATCCTCTGATTCAATGGGCTCGGCGGCGGGCTTGGGTTTACTGAAAAATCGCTCAGCGCGCGCAGAAGAATTTGAAATCCCTTTTCGCCCGACATCGGCGGCAGCCTTTGCTTCCCCCGCTCGTCTAACAATACGCCCCCAACCGGGTCACCAGCGTTCGTTGCCATCCTTCCGATGCTTGCGGCTACAAAAGTCATTTGATCTATCAGTCTGAGGCCAAATCCACCAATACGACTCGAGCTCGAGCCATCGACCAAAAGCTGAACGCGAGCCGGAACCTCCGATTCGTACTGTCGAGACATCCACTGATCGCGTTTTGCAGATATTTTCCAGGCGATTGACTTGAATGGATCACCAGGCATGTACTCTCTCAACTCGAGCAATTCTGAGCCCATACCAGAACGGTGGAGCCGATGAATTCCGTGCCTCGGAATGACGTTGGATTTTTTTGTCAAAGCTCGGTATTCGCCGGCATCAACGAAGGACGGAAGTGCACGAAAGGACTGTTCCCACTTAACAAATTTCTCTTTTTGAAAAAGCAAATGTGTGCTCCGAAGCGTCAGCCGAAAACCGGGGAAAACCACACTGCCGGCTGCCCTAACGCGAGCTGAATAAACCACATCACTTCGACGATTCCCGAGCCCCATTCTTATTTGATTCGCATTGTTACGTTCGGAGTAATCGATGAAACTGACGAAATTACGTATCAGCCATGATTTGGATTGTGCTGTCAAAAATTGCGACTCGCGCGTTGCATGGCCATCTTGCTTTTCGGCGTCGATCATAAGTCGGACAGAACCGGACGCTAGCGCGTTCCGGCTGATTAGCCGAAGGGCGCTAGCCCACGGTCTTCGGCCTATGTTGTGATCGATGCCTTGCCTTTCTATAGCTTTCTTTTCTATAGCTTGCTCTGCTGTGATTGGCGTACGAACGACTTCTACGTTTTCGGGAACCACATCGAGCAAATCGAGAGTCACACCCAGAAGCCGAATCTCTCTCAGTTGGACTTGCACCTCAATTATTCGTTCTGCCCACAACGATCGGTTTGCATGCAGTTCCCCGTTTATCATTCGCACGGGTTTCAGAAGAGGGAGATGGAAACGCACATGCCAATAAAAGAGTAGCCACTCCGACAACAGCCAGACCAAGGACGAAAGGGAGAGCAAGCTCAGAACGGTTTGTCCTCGAACCAGCCCGAGAAAGAGTCCAATCATCCCACAGACGGCTAACAGTTGAGCGCGGCGTGTCATGGTTTCGAATCCGCGAGAACAGGAACTCGTTGGATCACCTGCTGAATGACTCCATCGACAGTTCGTCCGTCCATTTCGGCCTCTGGGCGCATAATAAGTCTATGTCCAAGTACCGAGTGACAAATCGATTGCACATCGTCGTGTGTCACAAACTCGCGACCATTTAGCAACGCGTGTGCACGTGCGGCTTTCATCAAATTGATCGCGGCTCGTGGGCTGGCACCTAGCATTAGGTCTGAATGTTGGCGGCTCTCACGTGCAATATCGATAACATAACCCTTTAGCTCCTCGGAGCAATAAACAGTATCTAGCTGTGTTTGAATGGCCACAATCTCAGCAGAAGAACTAATCGCCGTCAGTTTGGGTGTTGGGCGGCTATGGAGATTTAGCATCGCAACTTCATCGTCTCGATCGGGATACCCAACTTTGATACGGAATAGGAACCGATCCAATTGAGCCTCGGGAAGTCGATAGACTCCTTCCTGTTCGATCGGGTTTTGTGTCGCGAGGACCATGAAAGGCTCCGGTAAAGGCAGGGTCGTACCGTCAATCGTAACTTGCCGTTCCTGCATCGCTTCAAGCAAGGAAGATTGCGTTCTAGCGGGCGCTCGATTCAATTCGTCCGCAAGCAACAGTTGACAAAATACTGGGCCTTTTCGCAAAACGAAATTGCTCGTGTTGCGATCAAGCACTTGTATGCCTGTAACGTCGGACGGCAGCAGATCGGGCGTGAATTGAATCCTCTCGAATCGAATACCTAGAATCGTGGCAAAAGTTCGGCATAGCGTCGTCTTGGCCGTTCCCGGTACCCCCTCAAGAAGCACATGCCCACCTGCAAACAAAGCAACTAATAGTTGGTCGGTTACATCGTCGAGACCTACAACGATTTGCTGCATTTGCTTTTGTGTTCGACGTCGAAGTTCGTCTACTCGTACGGCAATGGAATTGGCTATGGGCACGAATCAGATTTCTGGTTTGAATGATGAGGAGGGCGTAGAGATTCTCTCAGTTCATGAATGGTCTTACCAAGTTTTAGGAATTCCATTTCCGAAACTCTTGGAACTAGATTGCAAATTTCGAATGAACGGACATATTCAAGTTTATCACGAAACGCTTTGTCATTCGGAATCGAGACACTTGGGAGAAAACTGGCTGCTTCGCTTTTCCATTCCCTTTCGCCAATTTTCCCTGAACACTCTTTGCAGAACTCTCTCGCCAAGATGAAGGCGGCTGGCCCGTATTGTGAACTGCGCTGCTTCGAAGACGTATCCAATTCATACGCAGAAAGGTGCGGCAAGATTGGCTGGCGTTGCAAGATTGCCGGTACTCGGCGTAGCAAGTATACCAAGATCAACAAAACTCCCGCTACAGCTAACATTGCCAACACTGCCAAGCTATACCTTTTGGCATTCACAGGACGCGGTTGATTGGCCAAGGCTTCGTTCAATATGTTGGAATCCGCGACACTTTTGATAACATGATTGGCAATTCGTAATCTCGTTGCGAAATCAGTATTTGGCAACTCCTGCGTTCCAGGAAGCGATTGTCTATTTGTACGATTCAAACTCATTGGCGATGGTGGTTGAATTCTCTCTTTGTAACTGGATAGAACCCGTCCATCAACGACAAAAGACATGCGCGTTTTCTGCCCACGGCCTAGCAACTCAGCCAGTCGAATTGCAAACGTGGAGTTGTCACCATGCCACATCATTCCGTTGGTAAGTACACTTGTATCCGCAATCATGACCATCACACCCGCATTTTGCGATGGCCCAATGCCTACCGCAATCAGAGGTTGCTCGCTACTAGCGGCAGGTAAACAATCGGAGGGCAAGGATGCGATGACTCGCCAACGAAGGGAAATGCTTGCCGCGAATCCGGTTGGCAAGACAAGCCAAGCCGTTCGATTCGAGACAATCTCGCGGACTCCGGCCATCAATTCATGGGAGGTGTCGATTTCGTGAATTCGAAGGCAATCCGAGAAATCTAAATACTTGTTTTCTGCTCGGTTCGAGACCACCAGTCCAGCTTTGATTTCACCAATTCCTATCATGGATTTGGGTTGATCGGTAGCAATCAACACATTCCCACCTCGTCGTACAAATGAAACAAGACTAGTCATAATCTGAGGTGGAAATCGCCGCAAATCTCCAGTTACAACGATAACTGAATTCGATGGTGTGTTGAGAGACGACTCAACAGATTGCATCATTGTCAATCCGCGTTCTTCCAACAGCATTTGGAAAAGCTCACAGCCAACATGCCACTTGTGGTCGTTGGATGAATTGAATTGTTGTGCCTGAACGAAAGTGCAATGCAATAAGAACAGCATCGCGATAAAATACGAAGACTTCTTTTTCACTGCGATTAGCCCTCGCATTGTTTCAGTGCGAGCTTCGCGTCTTCGATTTGAACTTCGGTAAGTTGATGTGCAACCGGAAAATAACGAGCCTGTTCGTATAACCCCGAAAGAGTTCGCATCGAGCCTGAATGTTCAGGCAATGTTTGCGAGAATCGCTCGCGAACGTAACCGTAGGTCCACCATGCCTGAGCCGACTTAAGTCGTTGTTTTGCAAGAGCATGGAATGCCCGAACGACGTCATCCCGAGTACGTATTTCGTCAATTCTCGGCGCCATTCGAGCCTCAAGGATTTCTTTTCGTTCTTGTTCCGATCGGACTCTGTATCGCAAGACAAAAAAGGCTGCAGCACCAGCAACTGCAAGAACGAGCAGGCCTTCGATCACATTAGCATTGAAAGGATTGGGCAGTGAGAATGGCTCACTAGCCGAGGATACTGGACGGGACGAACTTGGCGGTGCTGCGGGAGGCGTTGAACTTGGATGCTTTTTCGAAACTTGTGTCCAAAGATGATTAAGATACTTGCTTGATTCCTTCAGACTCTTTGTCATAGCGGAATCAGACTTAGGTGGTTTAGGAGTTGTATCGACAGCGGATCTATTCGTAACTAGTGGATTCGGCGGTCGTTTGGAAGTGTCAGGTGTAGCGAGTTTGTTCGCGTTTTCAGATGACGTTTTTGTTGGCGGCGAGGGTTTTACTATTTCCGTTCCTTTGCGAGGTTGTGGGGATGCCGGCGAGGATTGGGTGGCTCGTTGAGCCTCCTCAATGAGTTTTTGAAGCGTTGGACCGAAGCCTCTGCGTTGCAGTTCCTTTCGAATGTCCATCGACGATGTCGAATTGGAATCTCCAGATCCACTTGCCGAACTATTTCCGGGCGAGCCATTGTTTGAGGGATTGAAGTTCGAAGCGGAACGAGAACTCTGATTTGATGGTAGGCTTTCTTCGATTGCTAAATCCTTGATTGCATTCGACAAGAATGAACTCTCGTCCGATTTTAACTGTTCCATCAGCTGATATTTTTTTGAATCGAATGGATCAGAGTCAGTCCGCGATTGATCCGGAGATTGACCGATTCGATCAGGTTGTCTGGCAGGTTGATTGAAGGGATTGTCTATGGTTGGCGACGATCCTTTGGGTGTGGGCATTGGACGCCTAGGATCGTCTATTGGGTTTGTCGGTTGAGGCGCCGTGCCGGCAGGGGCGTACTGGTTTTCTATGTTCGATTTCGATGGCGATTCTGCTGAATCTGTTTTTTGTTGTGAAGGCTCTTGGTCAGCATTTTCGCTCGATTTGTTTGGACCATCGTTTGATCGTGGTCCACCAATTCTACGGAACTGATCTGCCAGTTCCTTGGCCTGGCGCAAAAGCTCTGGATTAGACAAAGCTTTGGAAATCAGATCAGGAGGAATTGCATCAAGACTATCTGCTGAAAGCCCATCGGGAAGATTGCCACCGAACTGCTTCATTGCCTCCTTAAGCGATTGAATATCGGCATTCGAAAGCCGCGTTGGATTCGAATCTCGAATTTGGTCTTTGCTCAAAACAAATTCGCGAAGACGCGACAGGAGTTTTGCCTGACTGCCCGGCTCACTTGGGAAGGGCTTTGGTGGCGGAAGCCAACGTTGCGCCGGCATGTCTATTAGGGGAATCAGGGGAATCACAGTCGACTGCGCAAGACACCGACCACTCGAGCCGAAGGCTAAAATGGTCGACAAGCAAATCGCCATCTGAGTTTTGTTGAGAATTCCAGACATTACACATATTCCCCTGCTCGGCTCAAACTGTTTAGAATACAGTATATCAGGGAATCAGCTCGCTTGCCGGTACGATGCTTGGCGAGTCAAAACGCGGCCATTTTGCTCCGAGACCGAGTCTTCCGATTGGACATGCCCAGATTGGACAGGCCCAGATTGGACATGTACAGTGCGTTGCGGAAATGGATGCTGGATACCTAGCTCCCCGAATCGGTTTTTGATCCGTTTGAGCCATTCCTGTTTTATAGCTCCCTGCTTGTTAGGAAGAGTCTTGGCCGACATTTTCAGGTAGACAGCCGATTCACCAAGGCTTTCAATCGCAGGGCTGGTCGGTGTCTCCAAAAGAAGACTTCCGAAAACCGGATCTGCTTTGAGTTCCAACGAAATTGCGTTGAGGATCTCGCAAATTCGATCGAGGCCTTCGTGATGACCCACCGCTATTTCGCAGACCGCTCTGGACCAGCCATGGGTCTCATTGCTGACACTGTTGATTGTTCCGTTGGGTATGAAATGGACCACGCCATTGGAGTCTCGCAAAACCGTCATCCGCAGGGTGATTCGTTCGACCTGTCCGCTGACGCCACCCACGCGCACCGAGTCATTCAACATGTACTGATTCTCGAGCAACATGACGAAGCCGTAGAAATAGTCCTTGATCAGGTTTTGAGCGCCAAATGCGACAGCCAAACCAATCACGGCCACCCCTCCCATTAGGACCGTTATGTTTGCTCCAATCTCATCCAAGACCATCATTACACCAGCAATGAAGATGCCGACAGTCGACGCATTTTGAAAAACACCTACCAAGGTTTTGGCCCGATTCTCTTTTTCCAATTTCGAACCTCGTCCCGAACTTGTCGTTACAAGTCGCACCGACCTCGCTGCAAAAAAAGAAGATAGCCAATTGAGAATGAACATCCCTGTAACAATGGCAAGAATGCGAGGACCATGCTCAATCACCCAATGCAGAATATTTCGCATCGTAAATGGGTTACGAATCTCATCGATTCGATTCTCGGCATCTTTCGCTTCTTGACGTTTTTTTTCAGCTTCGTGGAGTGCAACAATGTGTTCGGATTGCAGGCTGCTCTGATCTGCGCGGTGGTCGTTCAGACGCTCGCTGATTTCCGCGACTTCGGAACGAGCTAGTATAAGGCGGTTGCTCGCGTTACCGATCGAAGCGCGAAATTCCGATAATTCTGATTCTTCTGCTTGTTCTGCAGCTCGACGAGCAAGTTCTTGTGATAGAGTCAATTGGGCAGCACTCGCAAGGTCCACTTTCTTGCGAGCGAGATTCAATTCCTTTTGTTCTTGGACAACCAGTTTTTGGATATCGGCCAATCGGGCAGCGATCGACTTCGTCTCTTCTTGCGCTTCGTCTGCCATCCTCTCTTTTTCTTCAGCTTCATCTACAGCTTTCGACAATTCAGTGTCTTGTTCGTCCGAGACCTCCGATTCTCTTGACTTCTCTAGGGAATCCGACGTTTCCTGTTGCTTTCTATTAAATAAACTCCTCTCGTCGTCTCGAATGTCATGATCATTGGAATGGTTTCGATGGTCCACATTGGCGTGGGATTCTCGGCTATTGGTAGCCTTGTTAGTCTGATTTGTATCTTCGGAACGCTCCTGCTGGCCATCGCCAGTGATCGCTGCGAGAGCAGCCTTGTCATTTTCAATTTTTCTTCGCAACGTCGTTTTTTGTTCGCGTTGAGACCTCCGATCTTCGATTGCTAGATCGAAGCGATCTTCGGCCAGCTTGTGTTGCCGTTGGAGCGACGAAATTTCTTGCTGCAATTGTTTAATCTTCTTTGCATCGTTGGACTTGCGAGCAGCTTCGAGCTTTTCGTTCGAGAGATCCAACTCGTCCTTAAGTGAACGATAATCTTTTTCAGCGAGCGCATACTCGCCGCTGGGATTTTCTAGCTCTTGTTCCAGGTTTGCGAGCTGTTTCTGATCCTGTTCGAGAGACTCCTGAATTTCACCCAATCTCACCGCCTCGGACTGACCGTGTCCATCATCGTTATCAGGGTCCTTTGAGGAATCTGCATCAGTATTTAGAGTAAGCTGTTCCGAAATGTTTTCGGTTTCATTGGGCCGCGAAAAAACGGGAGGGGCCATGTTTGTTAATAGCCCAGTCGCGATACATGCCTTCAATGCAAAACGGAAGATTACGACAGTTTGCGAGCTCATATTGGTTTCCTTACCGTAGACGATTGTAGTGATCCTTCACTGGTGTGTTGAGGTTATTGTAGTATGTCTTGCCTTTGAGTCCAATAGTTCTAATTCGACTATTCTAAGTCCGGGATTGAGCCGATTGAGCCCCCAACCAACTCGTCTGGAATGGCGTGGACTTAGCGATTTCCTTCAGTACGCATTAAAACAGCTTTCACGCCCGCTTGTTCGACCTGTCTGAGAGCTGGCAATGAAAGTTCAAATCGACGGACCCATTGGCGGACCACTTTGCTCGATAGTCCCAATATTAAGGCGATCAGGCTATAGTGTTTCCCTTCGCTAGCCAGTCCAATACAACGTGCTCGCAGAACGACAGCAGTTCCGTAAATCCTGCCATCTGAATAGGGCACTAGTTTTCGAGCAGTCTTAATTCTGAAAAATTGGAATGGAAATTGTTGTCAATTCGTTCGGTCGCAGATTGATTGTGGGGTGACAGTGTCCTACATTGAGTATGAGGGATACAATGTTGGATGCTGACCGAACTTACAATCGGAACATCCGATACGATTAGTATTAGCCTGCATTCGTTACAGCGGAATCTCATCTCAGTGTCTCAAAAGCCTTCGGAAATCCTTGACACAATAGTGCCCCCGCCGGCGAGTAGCGGTTCGTTGAGAAATTCGCCACCGCCACCATTTTCTTCGTCTTCTTTGTTCGTTCCGGTTCTGCCAAGGGCAGATTCTTCAAAAAGAATTTCAAACGCAACTTTTTCCCCCGTTGTTGCCTCTACACAAAGCAAGCCACTAAGCGGGTTCGATGCACTTAACCAATTCAACGAAATTCCACCCGTTCCGTTGCCGGTACCCACGACCGGAAATGAGCCGGAAGAAAACTCGGACTCGTTATTTCAGCAATTGTTGCCGCTGACATTGCAAGAAACACCTTCGTGGCTGGTTAGCTTGGTTGTGCATGTTGCGATCATTCTGCTGCTGGCGTTGATCCCTTTGAGCAATAGGATTCAGAGTAATTTGTCCTTTGTTGTTGGAATGAGCGATGCCCAAGACGTTGGCCAAGAAATGACCGTATTGGACATGCAAGCCGACTCTACGGAGCTTGAAGCCAGCCAAGCGGTGTCAACATTGCCCGACCTTACGATGACCGAGTTAGTCGTTCCCAACTTTACACCTTCTGTTACTCAAGCCGATTTGATTATCCCCGTTTCGCTAAGCAATGGGTTGCGAGGTCGAACAGGCCACATGAAGGACGCACTGCTACGCGCGTACGGAGGCACCCAGGGGACGGAGGACGCTGTGGAGGCGGGACTAAAATGGCTAGCACGCAATCAGCGCTCTGACGGTTCATGGAGTCTTGTCGGTCCCTATAATGACGGAGGCGTTACAGAGAACAAACCGGCTGCAACCGCCATGGCTCTGCTGGCGTTCATGGGTGCTGGAAACACTCATCGATCGGGTGCTTACAAAGACAACGTTATCAAGGGTATCGCAGTCATTAAGAGACTTCAGGACAAGAACGGCTTCTTTGCTGACCAGTCCGCAGGCAATCAGCGGACTTACGCGCAGGCTCAGTGTACGATCGCGATCTGCGAGCTATACGGCATGACTGGCGATGCAGATCTTCGAGACATCGCACAGAAAGCGGTTCGATATGCCGAAAAGTCACAAGGGCGAAACGGCGGATGGCGGTATCAACCACGTGAAGGTGGAGATACCAGCGTAACAGGTTGGTATGTTATGGCATTAATATCCGCGAGAATGGCCGGCTTGGATGTCGATAGTGAAGTCCTGGAGCGAGTCAATTCGTTTTTGGACACGGTTCAGCGATATGGTCGAACGACTCAACCGAATCCAGACGGGGAACGATACGCTTACCAAGCTTTTTCCATGTCAACACCTTCAATGACATCGGAGGGTATTTTATGCCGATTGTACTTAGGCTGGAACACCAAAGACCCTCGAATTGAAAGCGGATCTGAATTTCTTTGTAGCCAACCGATTTCTACGGACAAGGGGCGAGTTTCTTATTATTATTGGTACTATGCTACGACCTCGCTGCATCACATTGGCGGAATTATTTGGAAGGAATGGAATGACGTGATGAAGGAAATTTTGCCTGCTTTGCAAATCAAAACGGGTAGAGAAAAGGGTAGTTGGCCACCTGAAGGGGACCCACATGAAAGCGGTGGTGGACGATTGTATGCGACTTGTTTTGCCATCTATTGTCTTGAGTCCTATTACCGGCACCTACCTCTCAGCGATATGGCTCCAAAGCAATGAATAAAAGCACACTTTCGAACGTGACGGAGTGGACCAGCAACACGGATTCGGCCAATTCAACGCTAGACGCGATCGGCATACTGGAGACGTTGGGCTGGGCGGCCGCCATCGTAGCACTCGATCACATGGCCAAAGCGGCCCAGATAGTCGTCCTCCAAGCGGAATGGAACGACATGCTGGGTTCCGTAATCAAGATTACTGGATCGACTAGCCATGTTCAGTCGGCACTTGAGGCAGGACTTAGGGTGGCCAGCGCGATGCATCCGCCAGCCACCGCAACCGCAGCCCCGAAATCGATGATTCGAATAATCAACAGGCCGGACAAGCAAGCGTTACGAGCTATTTTGAGCCCAGACGAATTCAGCGTATTAATTGAGCAATCCGTTGTGAAAAGACCAAGCGTTCCCTCGCACGAAACTACTACTTCAGAATCTTCAGGAGAAAAAAAGCAGATGTCGACCAATAGCCAAGCACTCGGATTCATTGAAACTCAAGGTTTTACAGCGGTATTCGAAGCGATCGATACGGCTTGCAAAGCTGCCTCGGTCGAAGTCGTCGGTAAAGAAAAGCTAGGAGGTGGCTACGTGACTGTGGTTATACGCGGCGACGTGGCAGCGGTGAACGCGGCCATCGAAGCTGCAAAACCACGCATCGAAGGTCTCGGGAAACTGATTGCATGTCACGTTATTGCAAGGCCGTCAGAGGCTGCCTTGGGGTTGTTGCCTAAGTAAAACAGATTTCTTTAGGCAACGCGGCGTAAATCGGTTTCGTCGGATTGGGAACTCAGCATGCAGAATTGAGCGACTGAACATGAGTGTTCTAGCGTTCCCAGAGCGCTATAGAATTTGACCTGTCCTTCTTCTCGGAACCATACCAGGCTGAATCCAGCCAAAGAAAAACGCTGGCCGCAATACTCACCGTTCCGAATGAGTGTGGTTTCCAAAATGGACGATGAACTCTCAGCTTTTCCTCTTTGGGAAACAATAGTCCGCAAAGAGTTGCGTAGTGAATCGGCAATGCTCGAAGACATAAAGGCGAATCGTTCCGTTTTGGTTATCGGCGTATGAACGGACTATCGGCATCAATGGGTCAAGGCTTGGCCCTAATTCGCATAGGCCGTACAGATTCACTTAGGAAGCTTTGTTGAACTGGC
>JAYTVL010000460.1:0-14596 GCA_043744075.1 Pirellula sp.
CGCCTCCGGCGGGCAAAGCCGAGGGGAACGGGAGTTGGGATGCCAATTGTATGTAGTACGCCAAAACGCATCCGTCGGGGGCAAGCCCCGAACGGATGGGCTAGCGATATTGTCTAACTCTATTGTTGTTCGGAACAAAAGGGACTCGATGTAAGTCAGTAAGAAATGTCGAATCTGCTATTTGTCGCTCAGCCCAGGCTCTGCCTGCCGTCCCGACAAACGTTCTCGTTTCGCATTCAATTCAATTCGAAACGATCCTCGAAAGCATTGCATTCACTGGTAGAACCAGGGAACGAAAACCAAGCACGCTGGCATTCTCCAAGAATTCTCGAAATTTCTTGCGTGTTGCACAGCCGGATTTCGCATTGGACAATAGAGGCCTTGCAACTTGCTGTTTTCGCTAAGCTGATTTACCCAGAAAAAGAGATCCATCTACCAAGGAACCGAAACCATGAATGAACAGGAAATCTTTTTGAATGCGCTCCGCCATGAATCGGAGACTGAGCGAATGGCTTACGTGAAATCCTGTTGTGGAACAGACAAAGAATTGGGTCAACGCGTCCAGGCATTGCTCAAGGCGCATGCGGATAACGGAACGATTCTAGCCCAACCAGCCGCGGGAAGGTTCGCTTTGGGTGTGCCAAAAATCGCCGAAGGACCGGGCTCGACAGTCGGGGTCTATCGACTGCTCCAGCAAATTGGCGAAGGAGGTTTCGGCGTCGTCTACATGGCAGAACAGACCGAGCCGGTGCGCCGCAAGGTCGCTCTTAAAATTATCAAACCGGGGATGGATACCAAAGAGATCATCGCCCGATTTGAAAGTGAACGACAAGCCTTGGCGTTGATGGATCATCCCAACATTGCCCGTGTGCTCGATGCCGGTGCGACGGCCAGCGGTCGTCCTTACTTCGTCATGGAGTTGGTCAAGGGTGTTCCAATCACAGAATTCTGTGACAAGAATCGACTCTCTGTCACCGATCGACTGGCTTTGTATGTTCCGGTTTGTATGGCTGTCCAGCACGCGCATCACAAAGGGGTCATCCACCGAGACATCAAACCCTCGAACGTCATGGTCACGCTGCACGATGGCAAGCCGGTCCCGAAAGTGATCGACTTTGGCGTCGCCAAAGCCACTAGCCAGCAATTGACTCAGCACACTTTGTTTACCGCTTACGGCCAGATGATAGGGACTCCGCTCTACATGAGCCCCGAACAAGCTGAGATGAGCGGGCTGGATATTGATACGCGGAGCGACATCTACTCTCTAGGCGTATTGCTCTACGAACTATTGACTGGCACGACCCCGATCGAACAGAAAAAATTACGGGAAGCCGGCCTGGCCGAAATGCAGCGATTGATCCGGGACGTCGAAGCTCCTCGTCCGAGCACGCGTCTGTCGTCTTTGAATGAGGCTGCGACGGTTCAAATCTCTGCAAATCGCGGGACCGATTTAAAACGGCTAAACGACTTGCTCCGAGGGGATGTCGATTGGATCGTCATGAAGGCCCTCGAAAAGGATCGTCAACGGCGTTACGACACGCCGACCGCTTTTGCTGAAGACATTCAACGTTGCCTTAGTCATGAGGCCATTCAAGCTCGTCCACCGTCGACGACCTATCGATTGCAGAAATTTATTCAACGCAACAAACGCTTAGCAGCTGGCATCGGAACGGTCGCTGCCACCTTGCTATTGGGAGTCCTCGTCAGCTCCGGATTCGCGATTTATGCGAATGCTCAACTCAAGCGAGCTCGCTTAGCCGAGAGTGGCCTGCAGGTCAGCTTGATCGACGCACAACGAGAGCAAAAGATCGCCGAAGACGAACGCGATCGAGCCACGAAAGCGGAGCTGGCCCAAGTCGAACTGACTCAAGTGGCGGAGCAACGTCGACAGGACACCGAGACTGCCCGCAGTTCAGAAGCCGAACAACGTCAAGAAGCAGAACGTCAGCGCCAAGAGGCGGTCAAACTCAATTCGGAGTTAACGAAATCGGTTGAAGAACAGCGTCGCGCCCTCTATGCATCGGATATGAATCTTGTGCGTATCGAAGCCCAACGCAGCAACCTCAAGCGGATGCGAGAGATACTGATGGACCAATTGCCAATCCACGGTGAAGAGGACCTTCGAGGCTTCGAATGGAACTATTGGTATCGCTTCATGAACCAGGCCAAGGTCCTAATGCGGTTCGACAATTTCAAATATGGTCAGCCAGATTCCGCAGCGGCGATCGTTCCGGGCGGGAAATTAGTCGCCGTGACACGCGGAGACCAAACGGAAATCCGAGAGGTCAGTACAGGCAAAGTTCTCTCGAAGTTGCCATTTCAACTTCGGATACTCGCGGACCGGACACGTTTTTCCTCCACCGGGCGTTGCATCAACGGCGTTTGCAATTCAATCGCGGCCTATATTGATTCTTCTGAATCATTTTCGCGTCGTTTGGTTCGCGCGGGTTCGCTCCCCGGCTCTGAATGTACGGTTTTCGAGCCGACTGGTGAGAAGACGACATTCACGTTTCCCTCTCAGAGTTTCAGCCATGTCAGCTGTTTGAATATCAGCCCGGATGGCAAACTTATAGTTGCATTAGGAAACGAAGTCTCGCATAAGCGGGATGCGCCCGCTTGCCGAATACTTGTCTGGGACGTTGGCTCACAAAAGATTGTGATGAATCAAGTTCAACATCGCGAATTAAACCGAGCCGAGTTTAGCCCAGATGGTCAGTTACTCGCGGTTTATCTTTGCCTCGGAACGAAACGACAAGTCGACGAATCTCGTGAGGTCGTTGTCGTCATCGATATTTCGACCGGCGAAGAACTTGGCATCGCACGGTACACTGATTATATCAAGGGAGTTGTCAGTCCCGATGGCCGACTTCTGGCAGTATCATCCATCGGATCCTCTCGAATTCTCCTGATCGATACGCAAACTGGGACGATTTTCAACACGCTGCATAATGAAGCAGCAACCGTCGATACGTTAACTTTTTCAGAGGACGGAATGCGGATCATCGCCTCGACGACTGCTGGCGAGATTGTGAGCTGGGATCTGGATCGCAACGACGATTCATTTGGTTTAAGCAGCCACCCGATGAGTATGTTGGCGACGTACATTGATAACAACAAAAATCAAACGCGGATTGCGATTGCGCATTCCGATGGTGCGCTCGTTTACAGAACCAGGGAAGGTGACGAGACTATACTAAAGCCCGCATACCCAATGGTCGCCTCTGCAACGCAGACCGCTCGAGGCGTATCGATGATCGAGTTTAGTGATGATAGCAGATATTTAGCACATTGGACCGACATCGGCCCAGATGGCAAACTATTAGCTGTAAGGAGCGCGACCCGTATTGGCCAAGACGGCAAGCCTTCCGTCATACAAAACTCTGCAAGTAGTCGGTCCGTGCTCGAACTCTATGATTTGCAGGTTAACCGACGTCTTTGGCAAGTGATCATTCCGGACGGAATATCGTTGGGCGGCCGACGAGTGGACAGCCTTAAGTTGGAGTTCAGCGCTGATCGTCAGTACCTATTGGTATGGGGAGCCGGGAAAACATGGAGGGTGATGAAATGCACTACAGGAGAAGACGTATCTCCTGTACAAGATAAGTATTTTTTTCCAACGTCGCTCATTCGTTTACATCCTTCGATGAGGCCGGCGATCGGAGGCGTGACGCTCTTACTTCAGACTGGAAACGCTGGTGCTTCGGCCTTGGTTGCAGACGCAATCATCGTAAAGGATGTGATCACTGGGGAACCCATTCAGCGTTCGAAACTTCCGCTCTCAATAGACGGGCAAGAATCCTTGCGTTCACGGATTGGTGAAATCAATATTTATCCTTCGCCCGATGGAGTTCACATCGCATTGTTACCACCTTCGCCGGCGAAGGTTGAAATCTGGAATCTCTCGGAGGGGAGACGCCTGGTCGATGTGGTAGGGAATTCGGTCGAATTCAGTCCCGATGGCAAGCGAGTTGCAATTTCAAAAATGGAAAAAGCCCCTTTTTATTATTCCGGTTCTGAACCACCTTCAGCAATCAGTCACGTTACGTTGTGGGATATTCCAAAAGGGAAGCAAGTATGTGAGATCTCGCTAACAGGCCATCCCGCGGATGTAGTTCGATTTAGCCCAGATGGTCAACGGTTGTTGACCCTGCATGGTAAAAAACGAGCGCAGCCGGTGGGACTGTATCCCAGGGGCGACTATGGGACGCAGAATCGGGGCGTGAAATTTTAGCGATGCCTGTTGCCGAATGGAATCAGTATTCCTGGGACTTGGACTTTGACGTTTCTGGTTTCCGCCTAACCAGTTTGATCTGTCGAAAGAGTTCTGGTACTGGCGGCGGGGGACGTTCCATCTTGTACGATGCCACGCCACTGAGTGCTGAAGAGGATGCGAAGCTGGTCGAGCGACAGTTGTTCGAAGTTTTGTCGCGAGACATGCTTCTGCCGAGCGAAATGGAGCCCCTCATTCGAGCCCGTCCAGGCCTTAAGTCGCTGGTTCGAGAGAAAGCACTCACGAGAATCGAGAAGATGAAAATCGATACAAATCGAGTGGCGGACGCTTGCCTGGAGATCGTGACCAATACGCAGCGTTCGGATGCGGACAACCAAAAGGCATTGCGGTGGGCTGAGGCGCTACGAGGCGCGGAACCAGATTCGCTGCGAACGAGATCGCTCCTCGGAGCAGCTCAAATTCGCTGTGGTCTCTTGCCACAATCGTTAATCACTTTGGCTGATTTACCAGGTGCTACTGCAACATCGATTCCTGATGGTGCAAGTCGATATGAAAAACTTCGTATTGCCTTCCGTATCTTGGCGAAACTTAAGTCCGATCCTGACATTCAGGAAATATCGAGTCTTGAGGAAGAGTTTCTGCTGAAGAGGCCATCACAAAATACCGACCGTGCAATATTGCAAGTAGTCCGCGAGGCATTCGCGATTTTGCCTAAGACAATTGAGAAATCGATTGCGAACAGATCGATGTCGAGCGACGAGACACTCGCCGCAAATTTTCGGATGATGGACCGCGATGGGAATGGCAAGATCACGGAGACGGAGATCCCTTTTAACGGCGCATCTGCACTCAGTGATTTTGACAAAAATCACGACGGAATGATTACTCTCGATGAATTTGGACTATTTAATAAGGTTTCCCGACTTTCTTTGAGCGTCGGGCCCCTGCAACTCGATGCCAAAGCACGATTGGCAAACTTGAATGAAGCGATTCAAGTCGCTCCCGAAAGTCGATCGGCATTAAATGCCCGCGCTCTATTTCTTGCGACTTCTCCCGATGACTCTGTTCGCAATGGAATTCAAGCCATCGCCGACGCAACCAAGGCCTGCGAAATAAGCGAATGGAAAAACGCGGTGTTCGTAAACACCCTCGCTGCTGCCTATGCTGAGGCTGGCAAATTTGATGAAGCCGTCAAGCAACAAGAACGGGCGCTGGCATTGGCTGTCGATTCGAGTCGACCTCCCATTCAGTCTCACTTAGACCTTTACAAACAGCGAAAACCCTACCGTGAAAGTCCAAACGCTTCGAGTAACAATACGGGAGCTGCAACCGCGATCAAAACCTACTCCGCGCCATTGATTACTCCAGATCAAGCCATCCGATCCCGAAGGATTGTCGGCAGTGGTTCCGCTTGGTCCCCCGATAGTAAGAAACTGGTGCGGAACAAAGACATTCTAAAATCCGAGGGTAGTGAACTGGAAATCATTGACCTTGCAACCAATCAAACGACAACTCTTGGTGTTGTCGGAGTCAAACCGGCATGGTCACCAAAATCCGGTGGCCCCATCGCTTTCACAAAAACACCCGCTGGCCTGTCCGCCGACGTTGCCAGTCAAGAACTCTGGTTGGTCGATGTCGATGGAACCAATTTGCGCAAGGTGCAGCAAGGCGGATCGAGTTCATGGACGATGGACGGCAGACTGTGCTTCCGAACGGTCGCGGAGGATAAGTGTCTTTGGTTTACCGAATATATGTTCGAAAAGGCAGACCGAGCTCCTTTGAGATTAGCTCTTGGAATTCTGCATCCAACTGTTTCACACGATGGCGAGAAGGTCGTAGGCGTCATGGAAGGCAGGCTAATTGTTCGTCAACTTGCAGCAGGAAAGGATAGTGTTTCGATGCCTCTGCAACCCGGAGAGACCGGAGACGCGGATTGGTCACCCGATGGGAGCTATGTCGTTTATGGTAGCGCGGACGCGCTACGATTTCCTGGGATTTGGTTGATCGAAGTCGCCACTGCGAAAAAGCGATTATTGTCGGACATCGCTGCAACACGGCCGCGATGGTCCCCCGATGGCCGGTTTATCTCTGTCGATGATCAACGGAAGAACGAAATTGTCTTGCTGGATATGTCAGGGCTGGATTTGAATAAAGCGATGGCCGACGTCTCCCCGACCGTCACGGCTGCACCCGCTGCGAGCAAGAGCGAGTAATGACTCACGTCACCGAAATTTTGAACGCCGCACAGGCAGGTGACAAGCAAGCCGCTGCTCAGCTTTTGCCGCTCGTCTATGGCGAGCTGCGCAAACTTGCGTCCTCGAAATTGGCAAAAGAATTGGTACCGCAATCGATCAATGCCACCGCCTTGGTCCACGAAGCTTATCTGCGTTTGGTCGGCAGCGGAGACAGTGAGAAGTGGGATGGTCGAGGCCATTTCTTTTCCGCTGCTGCTGAAGCCATGCGGCGCATCCTCGTCGAGGCAGCTCGCCGCCGACAGAGCCAGAAACATGGCAAAGGCGTTATCGATATTGACCTTGATCAAGTATTGGACGAGATTCAGCTCAAGCAGCCACCCGAGGAAATCGTGGCCATCAGCGAAGCTTTGGAACGTCTGGTGGAAGTTGATCCGCGAGCCGCCGAGTTGGTCAAGCTCCGATACTTTGCCGGATTTACGATACCTGAATCGGCTGAGATCCTTGGGGTTTCTCCTCGCACCGCCGACAGCCTCTGGTCGTATGCCCGAGCATGGCTATCGGTCGAAATCCGACGTAATCTCTAGGCGTTGGACTGCTGGATGGTGTTGGGTGTGGCACATCACGCAGAGAGTGATGGGTACTTTCCATAGTACCCATCACGCTCCGCGTGATGTCGCCTTGAAATACAGTCATACCCTTACTCCTTAGGATCTTACCCTTAATGCTTAGGAAGCGTGGTTCCGCAGAAATGCTGGTGTTCAGTGAAGAGTCCCGTTAATAAACTGGAGCGATCGTGGCATGACCTGTCGGCAGATCTATTGTTGAGAATTGTCCGCTGCCTTGGGAACACTCAATAGCGATTCTGCTTCTGCCAATAGCTTTTGCGATATAGCTCCGCGGGCGCTGGATGCAGTTCGAGCTTGTTCGAGCGTAGTCTGGGCTTCCTGGCTCTTGCCTATTTGGTGCAAAACCATCGACAAGATTACAAGATCCTCGGTTGACTTCGGATGTTTATTTGCGGCGTACAGTTCCTGGCTGCGTTTCAAGGCGGCTAATGCGTCAGTGAATTGGCCCAAACGATAGTGAGCCAGACCTCGGGCTTTCCAAGACGCGGGGGTGTCTGAATTAGTCGCGCCGGCTTCTATTAAATACTGCAAAGCCCGCTCGTATCTATCCTTTGACTGGTCCGGCAATGTCGTGATCGCCGTTGCCGCCGCAATCAGAATTGTTTCGCGGCGCAGTCGATTCACGAGAGCCACGGCGGCCGTCCGGGTATCGTCCGGCAGTGATTTGTCTAATTCGATATTGGCGAGCATTTCCGACGCAAGCGGTAGCGATTCCACGCCACGCGTTTTAACGAGCGCCTCGACAATCTGCTCCGCTTCGATTTGCGGTGACAACCGACTGGCATCCCAGCGCTGCACGTGTGTGTTGCGCAACACTACCGGAGTTCGATTGTCTGGCCCAATCCCACGCGACTCGCCGATCATTCCGATCAAAGTCGTGCCAGAGGAATCGAATGCAATGTTATAAGCGTTGCCTTGCAATGTTAGCAATTCTTGACCGGTCTCCGCGTCCCAGAGCTTGACATCGCGTTCCTTTTCGAGCACAGCCCCTTCCCCTCCCGTGCTGGTTGCAATTCGACGATTGTCAGGACTGAACGCGATAGAATCCACTTCCCATTTGTGGCCCGTGAGTTTGAATAACTCCCGATCTGGGCGTTCAAGGTCCCAAACAGTGACTACGGGTGACGCGTTAGTTAAGTTGGCGAAAGCCAATTTCCGACCATCGGAGCTTAGAACGATCTTTTCAGTTAAATAGTAGCTCGTTCCCAATACATCACTCGACTGATGACTAATGGTCTGTCGTTCTTGACCGGAGTCGGCATCCCAGAATTGGATTTTGCCTGTCTCTTTTGAAAACCCAAACAACTGCATGCTATCGGCGCTGAAATCAACACTAGTAATTGGATCCTTGTCGCGACTTCTCCAAAGCAACCGTCCCGTTTCTGCATCCCAGACCGCCAAGGTATCAAGGCTTGTACCGACGATACGCCGACCGTTGGGGCTGAACTTCACCTCGCGGAACGATTTTGAGAATTTTTCGCTTTCCCAGGTTTCACGCCCGATACCCACGTCCCATGTCTTGATTGAAACACCCGTTGGACTGCTAGGATCTGACTTGACACCCATTGCCAATCGACTGCCATCTGGACTAATAGCGGCAATAGGAGCTGCAGAGTAATTCGGTAGACGCAATGCAAGTCGTTCGACGCCGGAAGGGGAGTCCCACACAGTTACTTGTGTTCCATGGCACACTGCAACCCTGCTACCATCCGAACTGAATTTCAGCCATTGAGTCGGGCCGATGAGTTCGGCGGTCTGGAACAGTGGAGTCCCGGATTCATTTCGCAGCGTGACCACGTTGGGGAATCTGGTGGATTTGGGAGATAATCGCAGCTTACGCGGTGCCGTTGCAATATATCTGCGGTTGTACGAGGTTTCCGACTTCTGCAAGTATGGATTGGGTGTCACGAGCGCCGGTTCAGTCCGTGTCGCAGACGCCACCTCCCAAGTCTTGATATGGCCATCCTCTGCGACCGTGAACAGATACTGGCTATTGCTGCTGAAGGCCAACGAGTTCAATCGAGCGTTATGTCCCCGAAGCACCACAGGCGAACGATCGCCTGCAGTGCTGAAGAGTTTAACTAGGTTGGGCGAGTCAAACGACGAGTAGGCCGCTAGCCACTCGCCATCGGGACTGAACCTGGCGGTTGTCACGCCTCCGACACCTGTCCACGATCCGACATCCGGCAGGGAAAAAAGTTTCCGCCCCGACTCGACATCAAACACTGCGCCCCCGCGCATTTCATTAACATTGTCCAAGGCTTGTTGATACTCCGAGACATACAATCGCTTTCCGTCGGGGCCAAATAGGAATTTAGCTTGTCCGGCGATTGGGATCGTGACCGACTGTTGAAGCGATGTCGCATGGTTCTCTGAGCCTGCGATTTCCAAGATGTGAATAGGGATTCCTGTGGTGCCCTCCTTAGTCCCGACCGATCCATTTTGGAACGCCAACCGCAAACCATCAGGGCTAAGCGTGAATCCGGAGATCTGGTCAGTACCGATTGGAATTGTGTTTTCCTCAACGCCCGTTCGCGCATTCCAGAATTTGAGAACCAGACGCTCTGGTACGTCGCGCTCTTCTTGCTTGACGACCATCGCCATCCTCGTACCATCTTTGCTGAACCAAAGGGGAGGCGGAATGAACGAATTGAAAGGTAACGATTGGATCGAAAAGGGCGAAGTTCCCGAATCGATATCCCACATCTTAATAAACAAGTTGCCATCCGGGTCCACGTGGGAGACCGCCAGGTGTTTTCCATCCGGATGAAAGACAAGCTGATCGAGAGCGCTTCCGAGGACATTTAATGGCAATGATGCCAGATCCTCGCCTGTCTGGGCATTCCAGACCTTGAACACCCTATTGGTTGGGAGCCCCTTAAAAAACCCAACAAGAGAAGACAAAGGCAATTCTGTCGCCCCCGCCATTCGCGTTCCATCGACACTAAAACGAAGTCCTGAAATGTTCTCGACAGGTAGCTTCACCGTTCGTAGATCCGAATTGCAAAGTCGGTTCCAGTAGTGCCACTCGAAACCACGTAGATCGACCTGTCCCGGCCCAGGTCGGTGGGCGTTCAGCAATTCGAGAACGCGCTTGACTTGGTTAGATTCCCAAGACATCTGAACCCGGTTCATGTCGCTACTGTAACGCATCCGCCGCTGCTCTTCCTTTTGTCTGCTTAACTCTTGCTTTTCGCGAGTGAGTTCATGACTCAGCTCTGTCGCTTTGTCTCGCTCTTGCTCAGCAATAGCTCTCTCGGCGGATTCGGCTTCGCGGGCGGTTTTGGCTTCTGCCTCGCGTTGCTTGGAAATGGTAAGCTGATTTGCCCCTTCGGCCTCGGCTTTTTCTGCACGTTCTTTAGCTAAGATGGCTTCAATACGCGCTTGATCAGCGGCGTATCTTTCTTGGTTTGCGCGAATGGCCTGCCAAGTGCTGATGCCGAAGCCCAGTATCAAGGTCGCAGCGATCAATGATCCTGCAATGACTACGGAACGATTGCGCTGGGTGAACTTCTTGAAGCGATAGGCGGCGGAGGCTGGTCGGGCAGTGATCGCCTCTTGCTTGAGAAATCGTTGGATATCGTCTGCAAATGCGTTGGGCGTTTCGTAGCGGCGTGAACGCTCCTTCTCCATGGCTTTCATGACGATCCAGTCCAACTCACCGCGGACCAGCGTGCTAAGCTTTCGAGGCTCCGTGCTGCGATTGGCAGATACCGAAGCCAACATGGCACTGGTAGTGAGCCGCGTACTTGGCATGGGTGGTTCTTCTTCACGAATGATCCGCATCATCTCGTCGAAGGCTGCCGAGCGAAGTCGTTTTCTGTCAAACGGCGTGTCACCGGTCAGCAGTTCATAGAGCAATACGCCCAGCGAGTAGATATCGCTGCGCGTGTCGATATCCATCTGGTTCAGCTTGGCTTGTTCGGGACTCATGTACTCGAGAGTACCAATCAACTGGCCATACTGTGTGAACATGGTCTTGTCGGTCAATCGCTGGTTGGTGGCTTTGGCCACGCCGAAGTCGATAACTTTGGGAACCGCTTGATTATCATATTCAGCGACCAGCACATTCGATGGTTTGATATCGCGATGAATGATCCCCTTTTGGTGCGCATGTTGAACTGCATTCAGCACTGGCAGGAACAATTCCAAGCGTTCCTTGGGCGTCAAATGGTGTGCATCGCAGTAGTCGGTAATCGTTACGCCCTTGACCAGTTCCATGACGAAGAAAGGCCGTCCCGAAGTAAGTAAAGTAGTAGGCACACTCCGTGTGCCGTCCACTTCCACGGCACACGGAGTGTGCCTACTACTTTCTTCAGTTGTACCGGCATCCAGTACTCGAGCGATGTTAGGATGATCCATCATGGCCAGGGCTTGCCGTTCGGCTTCAAAGCGAGCGATGACCTGCTTGGTATCCATACCGGGCTTGATGATTTTCAGGGCTACGCGACGTTCGACGGGCTTGGTTTGCTCGGCCATGTAGACCACACCCATCCCCCCTTCGCCGATCTGCTGCAGCAGTTTGTAGGGACCGATTTGTGTGCCGGGCTTTTCGGGGACGGGCTGGTCGGTTGTGCGTGCAACATCGTGGGGAGGGGAATGCATGAAGCGGCTTGCCTGGGCTGCGTTATGGAGCAATGCCTCAATGCGTTTCCTCAGAACGGGATCTTGGCCGCAGGCCTCATTCAAAAACCGTGCGCGTGCGATTGGTTCTGCAAGTTCCAACGCGCCAGAAAAAATGTCGAGTTCGTTCACAATCGTTTGTCTCCAAGGAGGGCCCTATTGCCCTCCACTATACAGTGCGAAAAGTAGCCGAGAAATCGGACACGCAAGGCAAAGAATAACGAAGAAATATATTCAACGAGATTGACGCGAGGAAATTACTGCATTTGCATCAAGCTGGTGTTCAGTGAGGTCCGCACGTTTTTCCTTAAGGTTCATTTGGCTGAATCTCGCATCGCCTCGATCAGCCACGCTTTCGCATATTCCCAATAACGCTGGACAGTTCTAGTTGAGACCCCTAATGCCGCAGATGTCTCTTCGGCTGATAGACCAGCGAAGTATCTCAATTCCACAACGCGCGCAACTATAGGATTCTCGGTGGCCAAAGCTTCGAGCGCGTCATTGATTGCTAACACTTCGTCGGGTACATCGGGCTGGCAGATTCCATCGAGCGTCAATTCTTGTCTCTGCCAATTTTTACCTTGTTTCAGACTTTTCTTTCGCCGAGCTTGTTCCACGATGATTCGCCGCATGGCCTCCGCTGCCGCTGCGAAAAAATGTCCACGACTATTCCAGTGTTGAACCTGGTCCACATCCACCAGCCTTATATAAGCATCATGCACCAGCGCTGTCGCCTGCAGCGTCTGCCCTGGTTTCTCCTGAGTTAGCCTTGCCGCCGCCAGCTTTCGCAACTCATCGTATACCAACGGCAACAATTGCTCGGCGGCCAACGGATCACCAGATTCAATTTGCGATAGAATGCGAGTGACGTCTGACATGAGAAAACGTTCGGTGATAGTTTATTAAGGTAAATCCAGCCCCAGTATACAGTCTACGCGTTCAGATAGCTTGTGGCCCATCGCCGTGATCATCATGCCTTGCAGATACTTACTTCAGCTTAATAGCGTTACAGTCGGATGGGTCATCGATGTGAAGTTGGTCTGCTGGATAGGAAAACTGGCTGACGACCAGTAATGTTCGGCCATGCTCGATGGTGGCAAGGACGCGGGTCACACACGCTCATGGTTGTACAGGTTGCTCTCGTGGCGTGGCATCCCAAGTTTTCTCTCTACGTGGATTCGGACCAATTGATTGGGTTTCCGCGGTCAAGCGATACCCGTCTGGACTGAATAACAGTCCTTGCTTGAAGTTGCTATCGATTTGCGAGCTCAGCTCCAAAAGTTCCTGACCACTTATGGCATCCCACACCTTCACGACAGCTCTTCTGCCAATGCCTCGTCGAACTCCATTCGCTGCGACGGACGCTATACGGCTTCCGTCGGGGCTAAAGGCAACGGACTGTGTTCGGCCACCTGAAAGAGGCCCACCAATAAAACCTTGACCGTCGTTTGTGATTCCTTCTATTCGCAAGAGCAATTTGCCATCGACCGGATCCCAAATCTTGCTGAATGACTTACCCGTCTGAATCAATCGCGAACCGTCTGGGCTGAAATCCGATGCCCCGGATGGAATCAAATCTCGAATCGTGCTCTGTTTTGTGCCGCTCAACATATCCCAAATGATTACTTCCGACCCGTCCGTAGTTCCTGTAAAAAACCAACGACTATTACTGCTGAATTTCGCGGTTGGGATGGCCTCGCTCGGCAACGTCGCGATGATTTGCCCCGTCTCTACGTTCCAGAGCTTCGCATCCGTTCGAACATAACGCTGAATGCCATCAAACTTTTCCTTGTACGACATCAGTCGCCGACTGTCGGCGCTAAAAGCAGCGAAATTCGCTTGACCGATTGTAAAGAGTATCTTCCAGTCCGCCGTGGAGACGATCTGCAGTTCGTTGACACCAGGTAAGCGAGCGGTAACCGATGCGTTTCTTGTGCCTCGGTTCGTGGAGACGATCTGCAGTTCGTTGACACCAGGTAAGGATACAAACCGCGAATCGTGACTGAAGGTGACCATCGGAGGTTGCATCGGAGGTTCTACGTTGGAGGGTTTCTCCTTCGGCAAAGATGACCATCGAATCATTCCGGTTTCCGTCTCCCAAACAAATTCCTCGCCGTCATTTGATCTAATGGGAAATGTATTCGAAACAACGAAGCGACCATTTGGGCTGAATCGTACGTTCGATGGCATTTGAGTGTGTTGATTGAAGGCCAAAATCTCTTTGCCATCACGGTCGCGGACGTTGGCCCTTAAAGTAATAATCGCCGGCCATCGGGATTGACAACAATCTGATGCACCGAAGTTGTTGTAAATCCTTCCAGCGGCTCTGTCCGATGCAATTTGAGTTCCTTGCCGTCCGCCCCAACCCATAAGAAAAGTTGCAACATCCGAGCGTATCGCGAGGCACCCATGGGGTCCGCGCCTTCAATAGCAATTACACTTTCAGATCCTGTACCCTTCCTACTGCTACATCCGGCTATGCGTGTGCCATCGGGGGTGAATGCAATATTTTCAACCACAAATTCATTGGTCGACAAGCTGGAAAGCGTCTCGCCGGTCGATGTATCTCAGATGCTCAGCTTCGATGAAGATGGCTCAGCACGATCTGTCCGAGAAGTCAGCGCACCCGCAAGCCGCGTACCGTCCGGGCTAAAGACCAGGTCAGTAATCGACGTCAGTTGCTCCTGGATTCGCACGGGTTCCTTCTTGGAATCGGCAAGGTTCCAAATGACGATTTCATGCAACGAATCGGTAGCCACCTCCCTCATCGCGTCTAGCCGACTCTGAGAACGGGAAAATGCTTTTCTGAAATAGCCAGCCAGCAATTTGCCATCCGGACTAAGGAAACACTCCATCAGCGATCCATTCTCCGAGAGAACTTCTTTCCCGCTAAGCGAGAAGATCTCTTTCCAACCGACCGT
>JAYTVL010000461.1:0-14530 GCA_043744075.1 Pirellula sp.
CGAAAAATGCGTTGATGCGAGTTTTGTTCCGCTCTGCGATCAGGCCTTTCAGGTTGGTCGGGGGCTTGTCCCCCACCAACCTTGTTTTGGCGTACTAACCGCTGGCACTGGCGAATCGCCCGTTCCCCTCGGCTATGCCCGCCTCCGGCGGGCAAAGCCGGGTAAAACCGAAGGGACGGGAGTTCGGACGCCCTTAGTACGCCAAAACGCATCCGTCGGGGGCGAGCCCCGAACGGATGGGCTAGCCATATTGTTTAAGTCTATTGTTGTTCGGAACAAAAAAGACTCGAAATAAATCAGAAAGAAATATCGAATCTGCTATTTGTCGCACAGCCCAGATTGCGCTTGGTCGTGGGGAATTGCTCTTTGACGCGGGAATTGAGGACAATTCCCGCCACGATGGGAATGCAAGACAAATAAAACTACTACTTCTTCTTCTTCGCTTCTTTCTCCTTCTGCAGTTTGCTGTTTTCCTTGAATTGCTTTTCAAACTTGGCTACTTTGTCAACGATTACGTTTCGGCAGTAACCGTGATCGGGGTTCAATTTGAAGAAGTTTTGGTGGTAAGCTTCGGCCGGATAAAAGTCCGGAAGCGGGCTAATTTCCGTCGAAATCTTCCTGAAAACTTTTTCTTCAAGAAGCTTGGCTTTCATTTTCTCCGTCGCTTCGCGTTGCGCGTCGTCATTATAGAAAACCACCGAACGATATTGAGGGCCCTTATCCATTCCTTGCTGGTCTTTCGTCGTCGGATCGTGTGACTTGAAGAAGATCAACAGCATCTCGTCGAACGAAACCACCGATGGATCAAATGTGATTTGGCAAACTTCTGCATGCCCAGTAAGCTTCGTGCAGACCTGTTCGTAAGTTGGATTTGAAACATGCCCACCCGCGTATCCTGACACAACGGACTTCACTCCGTCTACCCGCTGATAAACCGCTTCCACACACCAAAAGCATCCGCCAC
Organism: Pirellula sp.; assembly: GCA_043744075.1. Lineage (GTDB taxonomy): Bacteria > Planctomycetota > Planctomycetia > Pirellulales > Pirellulaceae > JBKCUI01. The sequence goes on from JAYTVL010000461.1 coordinate 965, forward strand.
CAAATGTCGCAGTTTCCAATTTTTTTTCGTCAGATGCTTTGATTGGGATGGACGATTTGACTGCGTTCTTGCCGCTGGTCTTTTCCCCTTGTCCGAAAAGACAATGCAGGGGGCTCATCGATAATGCCACGGCGGCAATCAAAACGATCGTAGGCCTTCGACTATCACTCATCGTATTTCTCCAAAATTGAATTCGATTGCAACTTTACACGGGGTAACAATCCCGGCATCGATCACAACGTAGGCCGAAAACCGTGGGCTAGCGCCCTACGGCTAATCAGCCGGAACGCGCTAGCGTCCGGTTCAGCCCGACTTATGATCGACGCCGCAATCCTCTTTATTTTAGCTACACGGCAAACTATGCACAGGACACGATACAATACGCTCAAAATGCAGTTCTGGTTGCGTTTTCTTAAGCAGTGGGTGTTTTGATGGATTTGTTTGCACATGCCGAGAAGGCCAACCGTGAAAAGTCACTGCCTCTGGCAGCCCGCATGCGCCCCAAAAAACTCTCGGAATTCGTTGGACAGTCCCATTTTTTGGCCCCCGGCAAGCTATTGTATCGTCTGATCGATGCCAAACGTGTGCAATCCGTCATTTTCTACGGACCACCTGGTACTGGCAAGACAACTCTTGCCCATCTTCTGGCAACGGAGACTGGCGGACAATTCCGGCAGATCAACGCCGTCACCAGCGGCATCAAGGAGTTGCGCGAGGCGCTACAATGGGCCAAGGACGAACTGCTAAACGGAGGTGCGCGGCCCATCCTCTTTATCGACGAAATACATCGCTTCAATCGAGCACAACAAGATGCCTTGTTGCCGGACGTAGAGGATGGAGTGGTCGCCTTGGTGGGTGCGACCACTAGCAACCCTTTCTTTTCCGTCAACGGTGCTCTGCTTAGCCGCTCTCAACTCTTTGAACTCAAACCCCTTACCGAGGCCGAGATCGTTGGACTCTTGGAACGTGCGATCGCAGATCGAACGCGAGGGATGGGCATGTACAACGTTCAAGCCGATCCGGATGCGCTTGTTGCGTGCGCTACCATGGCCGAGGGTGACGCCCGTCGCGCTTTAGGTGCGTTGGAACTCGCCGTCCTTTCGTCGAGTTCTTCGCCTGTCATTCTGAACGTAGCCCTAGTTCGAGAGAGCATGCAGAAGAAAGTACTCCAATTCGATTCAAGCGGTGACCAACACTACGATATGGCGAGTGCCCTAATCAAAAGCATTCGCGGCTCAGATGTTGACGCATCGCTTTATTGGCTTTCGCGAGCTATCGAAAGCGGCGAAGAAATTCGATTTCTATGCCGTAGACTGGTGATTCTAGCAAGCGAGGATATCGGCAATGCGGACCCACATGCATTGCCACTTGCCATAGCAGGCATGCAAGCTTGCGAGTTTGTTGGGTTGCCCGAGTGCCAACTCACGCTGTCCCAAGTTGTTATCTATTTGGCGCTCGCACCCAAAAGCAATTCAGCGACAACCGCTATTGCAGCTGCACAGCATGACGTTCGAGAGGGATCCGTGATTCCAGTACCAGTGCATCTTCGCGATGGCCACTACGCCGGGGCTAAGCAGTTTGGGCATGGACAAGGTTACGAGTACTCGCATGAATCACCCGACGGTATCGCAGCACAAGACTACTTGGGGGTAGACCGCCATTACTACCAACCCACGGACCGTGGGTTCGAGAAAGAGCTTGCGAAGCGTTGGGTTGAAATTCAAAATCGACTGAAAAATCGTTAACTTCCGAAAAGTCAACGTGATCGGCAGCACTTCGGCGACTTAACACTCCCAAGCGAAGCTCGAAAGGAGGATTCTGAACTAGGCTGAAGATACCTTCCTTCTCCCTTGTCAATAACGGCCTAGCAATGTCCGCGCCTACAATTCGCTTCTCTAAACATTGTTGCGCTAGCTGCATTCGATTTCTTTGCGTCTCTTTCGCCGTTCTCTTTAGCGTTTGGCTGGCTTGCAATGCATACAATGGCTATCAAAAACTGTCTGATGAAGCGAACATCGCTAAACTCAATGAAAAAGTATCCAAATACAAAGAAGAAGTTGGGAAGCTACCAGATTTAAACTTGATCGATTTGTATCACAAGGGATTAACGAATCAACGATTGCATCGCACACCCTTTGGCGGATACTACCGGCTCGATCCCATTCAATCGTCTGTTTACAACCCAAATATAGCAAGTCGATAAATGGTTCGTGTAAAGCCAACGGCACTCACCTTGAGCCGCAACGCGCTAGCGTGCGGGCTCGTAGGCTAGGAATCGCTTGCGAATCCGGCCCTCATGCTAGCGCATTGAGGCTCAGAAATTACAACGTGAGTGCCATTTGATTCACTTCACAGTCTGCTAGGCCAACTGCTTACCATTGGGACGCTTGGCGAAGCTCCATGAGATCCAGCACACCTTCATTGCTCAACAATATGCAAAGGTCAGGATCCTTTAAGACATCGGCCAGCTTCATAGGGCGGCCATCCACGATCACTTCATTTGACATCAAGCGAATGCCATGGCTATAGTCCACATACCAATCGACATGGCCCGCATATGTTGGTTGGATGGGTCGGCCATCCTGCATATGCCATCCATATATCGCGACCTTGTGCGGCTTGACTTTTAGGGAATTGCTAAAAACCACATCCTTCTTGATGCCGGCTACCAATGTTTTGTCCAAACTCTCAACCAGCTGGGATTCTATTATTCGGTGATGCTCAAAAAAGGTTTCAACTGAATCGCGGTTTTTTGTCAGTGGCCGCGGTTCCAAGCGTGCAGTTGCCGCTTTGAATATATCGTCCGAGATTTTTGCAGTTATCAACGAAGCACCAAATGCGTCCGCAATTTGAATCGCACTGTTGGGAGAGAGCGGAACCCGAAAAGAATCGCCTGCCTCTCCGATAGCCAAGTAATCGGGCATCACGAAAATGATTCCTGAATGCAGTACGCCCTTTTTATCAACGCAATTAACTTGAACGGATACCAGTTCTTTTAAGGTTCTCGGGAGATTTCCAGAAAGCACTTCCCTGACGATGGCTGCCTCCCGTTCTTCACGCAGTAAACCCTTTATCTTATCCTTAAATTCCGAACCCGTTATCGCTCCTGGCTCTCTCGGCGGTGAACCAAGTGATTTGTAAATTCGATCCGCCAGAATTACCACTTGATCCAATCGCCGTTCGACAAAAGGCTCCTCCTGTATCCATTTGGTAAAGGCAGGTTTTTCACCGAGCCTCCCCCACAACATTTCGAGTGGAGTTCCGAGCGTCAGGCTACATAGCACTCCATTCATGTCGCCGACCAAGGCCGTATGCAGGATCTTGTTATCTGTGTTGCGGTGTACAAAGAATTGAATCTGACCAGCCTTTCCGACAATGTGTCGAAATAACCCGAATTCGCTTTCGGTAAGACTAGTGTCTCGTCTAAATCGGCTGAGCATTCGCTCTGACGCTCGCCAAGTTCCTCCGCCGGATTCAATCACCTTTTTGCTATTGAGTTCGATCTCTCGATCATCGTAGGCAACAATAATGAGCTGTCGATCTGCAGACGCATTCAACCAGCTCAACAATCGATCACCGTGTCCAATATCATCCGAATAGGAGTAGTTAGCGTCAAGAAAAACGATTCTTGATATTTCTGATGGGATCGCGTCGACTTTGGAAATATACTCCCAAAGGAACGCTCCTCCGCCACTATGACAACTCAGCACTACATCCTTAGCCTCGCAGTCGGTCTTGAGATTCCGAACGATGTCATGAATGATTGGTGCTGCGGATGCGTTCTCTCGACGAAACGTTGGCCAGCTCAGCTTCGGAGCTTGAACGACGGCCAGAATCCACTCATGTTCTGAATCTATCTCGCGAAGAGCTCGAATTTGGGCTGCTACATGTTGGATTTGAAAATGCCAATCGATGCCTTCTTTGGCTTTACAACCAAGTGTCTGTTCTATGGAGTTTCCGTTCGGCGTCGCATAAACAACGAGTCGGCGTGGCTTTGTTGACAACTCCCGTCGCGCATTCACAAAGACCCGAACTCCGCTTTCCAGACTTGTCCATCGCACCTGCTCGTTAAACTGGGACGACGATTCGAAACCAGGCAACGTCGGCTCAGCTGCATTTGGTTTGACGCACACAAAGCACAATATGAAGAACGATGCCACGAATTGCATCAGTGTGGTGCCAACCAGGAAAAAGGTGGCCAAGGCAGGTTTCTTGCGACCCCAAACGCGATCACGCTCATACCAATCAACCACTGTACTCGCGGGCTCGCAATGAGCGTAAGAAACGGTTTACTTCGGTCAAGAAAAATCCACTGCCAAACCAAAACCAAAATCAGTATTGGCAGGAATAGAGTCGTTAGAACGTTCATCTTGCAAGCGTCCAAAAATCGACAATTTATCAAATGGTGCAAGGCTCGAGTACCCCCACAGCCTGGACAATGCAGTCCAGTCAATTGAAACAAGACACACTTCGGATAAAAACGATACTCCGTTGGCGGGAAAAAATAAACGAATCCGATTGCAAAACAGAGCGCGAAAAATATCGCACTCGCAATCCACTTCATATTGGCGCTGGCAGCGATCACTACATTCCCTGCACACCTTGTTGCTGAGCCGCAAGTGCTGCAAAAACCTGCAAAGCAATGACAATCAGATTTGCGACTATTCCACACCCTAATCCAATCCAACACCATTTTTTTGCATTTTGGGAACTTTCTTGTGCTCCCGCTACATTGTTTGCAGCAAGTTTTGTATTGACTTGTGCTGCGTACACGATCGCTACTATCCCAAAGGGAATACAACAACAAAGCGTTACAAGAATGGACTGCACAAGATAGTTTGGCACATTGGCCGGAGCACCAAAACCAATACCTCCTTGAACAGAGGGATCACCATAGGGATTCGATTGCATTCCTGACGACATAGTTTTTCCTTACATTTAATTGCGAAGCTAAAAGCATACCAGTCGAAAGTATAGCGTTTTGTGAATTGGGTTTGGTAGCCCCTATTCAAAAAACGATAAGGCAAAGGCTTCCAGCCTGTCAGCGTAATGACCTAGAACTGGCTGCCAAATTGCTAAAGCTTTTTGAGGACAGGCTGGCAGCCAAATGGTATGTAAATTGTAAATTTTGAGCCTCAATGCGCAAGCATGAGGGCCGGATTTGCTAGCGATTTTTCCGTCCAGCCCGCACGCTAGCGCGTTGCGGTTCAACAGTAAGTGCCTTACAGGCTGGCAGCCTGTACTACGCTAACGATTGTCAAAGTCGTCCTTGTTAATCGCGTAGGTTTCTAGTTTGCGATACATTGTTGCTCGCGATATGCCTAGTAATTCTGCGGCTTCAGGAATACTTCCACGGGTACGTCGCATAGCCTCTTGAATCAGCCGTTTTTCCCACTGCTCTATATTCAGCGTGTCGAAGACTTCGGTCTTCGTTTCATGCAAAGTAAGGTCCGACGCTTGTATCTCGTCACCCGCGGCTAGCACAATGGCGCTATCGATAATATTTCGCAATTGCCTTACATTTCCTGGCCAGTTGTATTCCAACAGACGCTTGCGAGCGGCCTCGCTAAGTTTGATGCCTGCGCGACCATGCTGACGCCCAAAGTGTTCTAGGAAATGATTGAGGAGCAGCAAAATGTCATCGCCCCGCTGCCGCAACGGTGGCACTTTCATTTCAAACACACTCAGCCGGTAAAACAAGTCTTCTCGAAAGCGTTTGTCGGCCACAAACTCGCTCAAGTCCCGGTTTGTAGCCGTTAATACCCGAACATCGACACGCACTTCCTTGCGGCCGCCAACGGGCAGGAAAGGATGTCCCTCAAGGATACGAAGCAATTTCGCTTGGCCCGCAAGTGTCATTTCACCAATCTCATCGAGGAACAGCGTTCCGCCATGGGCTTGTTGAAACCAACCGATATGATCCTTGTCGGCTCCAGTAAAGGCGCCCTTAACATGCCCAAAAAGTTGGCTCTCCATGAGCTCGCTCGGGATCGCTGCACAATTGACGCTGAGCATGGGCCGATCGGCTCGCGTGCTCGCTTTGTGAATTGCTCGAGCAACAAGTTCTTTGCCGACACCGCTTTCGCCCCGAATAAGAATACTGCCGGTCGCTTTGGCTACGCGCTTGATACGATCTTTGAGCTCAAGCATGGGTGGGCTATGGCCTAACAGTTCGTCGAAGTCTGCGTTTTTTACTTGAAGTCTGCCGTGATCCATTCGCAACGAAGATTCATTTCTAGCTCGCACCAACGATGCAGCCAGAAAACTTGCTGAGGCTATCGTAAAGTCAAACGAGTGCTTTTCGAAAACCTCCTTATCGCGGTACAAGTGAATCACCCCGATGGTCTTGCCCTCATGCAGTAAAGGAACACATATCGCGTCGGCAAAATGCAATAACGGACCATCGCCAGGTCGCTGTGATTCGTTCTTTACCCAAACCGCAGTTGACTGCTTGCAAACCATATCGGTCAGCTTGTCGCTGAGGACGATACGAGATTCGTTGTTGATCGGATACTTGCCCTGCGCCGTGAGTTTGCCATCTTCGTCGGCCAGCAAAAAAGCAACGAACGTGGCCTTCGTTCGATTTCTCAAAACCTCGATGGCTAATGCAACCACTTCATCCGGAGTGGTCAATGAAATGCAGCGTATGGATAACTGGTGCAGATCGGACAAATCCTCTGTTCGCCCAGCTTTTCGCAGGGAAAGAAAAGCGGACATGCCTGAAGCGAATCCGTCAGGCGTACTCCCGATCTTGTCACCCCGCAGGTCCTGCGAAAGGTTGATGCGCTCAACGGTAATGTCTTCGTTGAACGTATCATCGATGAACTCAAACTCCGTATTGCCGATACGAATCCGGTTTCCGTGTGCCAAGACAGCCACGTCCACCTTGGAACCATTAAGAAGTGTACCGTTTCGTGAACCAGCATCCAGAACCCGCCACTGGGATTCCTTGTAAACCAACCTGGCATGAACGCGAGACGAAAGGGGATCGTTGAGTTGGATATTGCATTCCAACCCTCGCCCCATAGTGTTTTCGATTGCTTTGTCCAACGAGTAACGAGAATCTAGCTCTCGACCTCGTCTTATGACCAGATACGTCGACATCGGTAGTGTGGATAGCGTGCGGGCTGGGTTATTTGAGCCGCAACGCCTTAGCGTGCGGGCCGGGTGTGGATAGCGGTAAGTGTTTGGCTGCAAACAGTATAGGGTAAATTGTCTCATTTTGCTACAGGGCAAAAATGTTTAACCTGCGCAGCGGCTGGCGGGCCAAGGCCTGCTTCTACCGCACGTTCCAATCCTCTGTGTTTTAAGATATCATCTTGCGGAACTACTCTGCCACGTACGGCATGAACTCCCACTCAAATCAGGAGATTGTTCCACTTTGCAAGCCAAGATCGTTTTGTTACCAGGGGATGGCATCGGTCCCGAGGTCGTTCGACAAGCTCACCGTGTTCTCGAAGCGGTCGCATCTCAGTTTGGACATCAATTTGAGTTCTCGGAACATATTATTGGTGGCATCGCAATTGATCAGACCGGTGAAGCGTTACCCGACGCTACAACCGCCGCTTGCAAGGCTTCCGATGCGATTCTGCTAGGCGCCGTCGGTGGCCCAAAATGGGACGACCCAAACGCAAAGACTCGCCCAGAAGCGGGTTTGCTTAAAATCCGTAAAGAACTAGGGCTCTTTGCAAACCTTCGACCCATTGTAACATTCGAAGAATTACTCGACTCGTCGCCTCTTAAACGAGAGATCATCGAAGGGACCGATATCCTATTCTTTCGGGAACTCACTGGTGGACTCTACTTCGGCCCCTCAGGATTAGAGGAGCTTCCAGATGGTCAACAACGTGCTTATAGCACCGCCGTTTATACCACGTCCGAAGTCGAGCGCATCGTTCGGATGGCAGCACAAGCAGCGATGAAACGTCGCAACAAACTGACCATGGTTGACAAGGCGAATGTCCTCGAGGCGTCTCGACTGTGGCGTCGCGTCTCGGCTAGGATCATGAAGGACGAGTTTCCAACCATTGCATACGATGTTGTTTTGGTCGATTCTATGGCGATGCATTTGCTCAGTCGACCAACCAGTTTTGACGTCGTAGTGACGAGCAATATGTTCGGCGATATCTTGACCGATGAAGCATCGATGCTACCCGGCTCACTCGGTATGCTCCCAAGCGCATCGCTTGGTTCAAGCGGCCCGGGCTTATTCGAACCGATCCACGGCTCGGCTCCGGACATCGCCGGCAAAGGAATCGCGAACCCGTTGGCCACGATTCTTGCGGCAGCCATGCTGTTGCGGCATTCACTCGGACTAGAGAAAGAAGCGGTCTCAGTTGAAGCGGCAGTGAAATGCGTTCTGGCCGCCGGTTATCGAACAGCGGACCTGGTCCGGCGCGGGGAACCATCGATTGGAACCATCGAGATGGCCGATTATGTGCTGCAATCTATGGCCGGATGATTTGACGTGGCCGGATGATTTGACGTAGCTTAGGCTTCCAGCCTGAGTATTCATGATAAATCATCACAGGCAAGATGCCTATGCTACGTTTATGAACGTCTAAAAGAACACTTTTTCCGCAGTACCTCGAAGCATCCATTGCTTGTCGTTCTTGGTTAGGAAGTCGAGTCGATCGCGAACGAGGCCAATAGAGTCCGCATAGTTGTGGCCGCTAACAACTTGATAGGGACAATCTGAAGCCCACATCAAGCGATTCGCTCCAAACTCACGGACCAATCGTTGGGTCATTGCTCCAAGATCCGTGTACGGCGATTGCTTCTTGCCGAGCGCATAAAACGCACTTGTTTTAACAAAGACGTTTTCAAATCTCGATAACGGACATAGATTATCCAAGTCAATCGGGTCGATCGTACCGGAAACTCCGATCCTCGCGAAGTGGTCAATGACAACTCGAGTCTTCGGATATCGCTCGCACATTGCATTCACCAAAGGCAAAGCATCCGCATTGGCGAGCAAACACATGCTTTGACCTGAGTCCGCCGCTTGGCTCCACATCTGCTTTATCCCAGTCGAGTCTTGCCAGCCGCTGGCTTTTTGACGATCCGTATAAAGTCGAAAGCCACGCACTCCTTTTTCGCCCATCGATTTCATGGTTGCTACCACGTCCGACTTGCTTTCGTCAATAACAGCAACTCCTGCGAAGACCCCAGCGTGTTTTTCCATGCAGTCCAACATGTACTTGTTGTCAAACCGATAGAAACTCATTTGGATCAGTACAACCTTGGCGACCCCCTCCGGTTTGCAATGAGCAAACAACTCTTCCGGCGTAAAGCTTGGAGGAGACATGTCCGCTACCTTGAAGGAATCCGCTATCGGATACTTTTTTGTATCCGGTGTCCAAACATGCACGTGCGCATCAATCCATTGTGATTCCGTCACATTGTTCACCCCCCGCACTGTCCCCAAAGCGAAACCACTCATTGCAGTCGACTGAATAAAGTTACGTCTTGAAATCATCGATTTGCTCCTCAGAACGCCATCACACAACCACGATAAAAATCGAAAGCCTGCAAAACCTGCTTCAACTCAATATACTCGATCGCACCGTGCGCTTGATCGATACTGCCTGGTCCAAAAATAATTGTCGGAATTCCTTTGCGTCCTAGTTTGCTTGCATCGCTCCCAAACGGTACTCCGATCGGCACTTCGTTTAAACCTAAATCGGCTAAGACATGCCGAGCAACTCGAACGATCGAACTTGATGGATCGACCGTCCACGCCTCGTCTACCAACATCGGTTGTTCCATCTGAACATTCAATTCGGGAATCGTCTCTTTCAATCCTTCAAGCAATTCTTCATAGTGACGCCAAACGTTTGCCACGGTCTCGTTTGGAAGCAGCCTACGATCAATCTCAATTGCACAGCCAGCGGGAACAAAATTGACCTGAACGCCGCCAGCTATGATTCCAACGTTGCAACTTGCCGGCCCTAGCAAAGGGTACGGAGCTCGAGCAAGGGCCGCGTGATCTTGTTCGATCGCAAGCGCGACTCTCGCCATGTGATAAATGGCATTAATCCCCAAGTGAGCTTTCGAACTGTGGGCCGATTTGCCCGTAGTCAGAATGCGCCATCTCAAAACACCTTTGCTCGCAATGGCGACTCGCAGATCGGTTGGCTCTGCCACGATCGCCGCGTCCGCCTCTAAATCCTCACACAGTTTCTTGACACCACGAAACGAATACTCCTCGTCGACAACGGCAGCGAGCAATACATCGCAGGGTGGCTTGACTCGACTCGAATGAATGGTCGCGACCGCGTGCATCATCGCAGCCAAACCAGCTTTGGTATCACAAGCGCCTCGTCCATACATCAGCCCGTCTCGTACGCTTGGTTCGAACGGCGGAATTGACATTCCTTGAACCGAAACGGTATCCATGTGAGCTTCGAGCACGATACGCCGATTCGAATCGTTGCCTGGGATGCGTGCGATGACATTCGTTCTCGCTTCAATCGCACCGTTCGCATCCAACACGTTTTGACGCCACGTTTCGATTCCGAGCTCGCGAAAGAATTTCTCGACGTAGCGAGCTAAGTCCGCTTCGCCAGGACCCCCGTCATAGAACGCATTGACACTGTTGATACGAATAAGATCCGCCAGCGTTTCAAACAATTCAGTCAATGAAGCATCCTGTTAGTTTATGTAACGATGAAATATGTCGCTGTCGACATTTCGGCCACTGAGTACCAGTACGATGTCCCCGTCGCCGCTCAAATCGATTTTGCCGCACATGGCGGCTGCAATGGTGATCGCACCAGATGGCTCTGTCTTTAGTCCGTGTGTGGCGTATAACCACTTCATGGCATTTTGAATTTCGGAATCCGAAGCAACGACCGACTCTTTCACAAGTCTTTGGAGGATCGGCCAGTTGTTGACACCGACGTCATACGACAACAATCCATCACAAATGCTTTGAGGCTTTGGCAATCGCACTCTCACATTTGCGGCAAGCGATTGCCGAAAATCATCGGCTCTGTCAGGCTCGACGCCAACAATCTTCGCAGTCGGAAAATACTCGGCTATCGACAACGCATGGCCGGCCATCAAGCCGCCACCGCTGACCGCGCATACGAAATGAGAAAGGTTTCGACTCTCTTGCCGTAACGACTCCGCGATCTCAATTCCGCCAACGCCGTTTCCGGCAATCACATCCATGTCGTCGTACGGAGAAGCTTGTAATGCATTCTCCTTTTCCGTAATCTCGCGAGTCATTCGGTCTCGAATGCCAGTCAAGTGGTCCGTTGCAATATCGTAAGTACGAATTTCCGCACCGAAGGAACGGGTCAATTCGAACTTCACTTTCGGTGCGGACTCAGGCATCACGATGATGACTTTTTTTCTATATCGCATACCAGCGAAAGCGATACCCGATGCAAAATTGCCGGATGAATGCGCGGCGACTGGACGGTTCCCGAGCTCTTCTACATGATTGGCCATCCAATTGAGCGCGCCCATTAGCTTGAACGATCCAACGGGCGTCCAACCATAGTCCTTAATCCAAACACGTCTACTTTCCACAAGTCCTAACAGTTTTTCTAACGCATAGGACCTAATCAGTGGTGCAGGCGATATGTGTTGTTGCAAGACTTGTTGCGCTGCCAATACGCTTTCGAAGCGAGCTCCTGATGTTGAATGCATAAGCACTATTTCAACTTCTTCTTTACTTCTGCCACGGCGTCAACAAGTTCTTTGGCCGCCTTGAGCAGGGCGTCCTTTTTCGGTCGCCTAGAACCCAATGTGCTTACCTCCGTGACTTTGCTCACCAACTTGTTGACGTCCGCTTCAAGCTCAGTGCCAGCGACCGATTTTTGAAAGGCTGTTACGGCTATGCCAAGCCTGTCGTCACCTAGGTCGCCTGAATAGTATTTACTTGAGACATTTTGATAAATGTCGTCGACAGCGCCCTCGACTTGTTCAAACAACACATTCCGCGAGTTGGGATCTTTTACGTTGCTGCAGCCGTTCAAGGCAACAAAAGCAAGAAGAATGCAATTGCAGAGTCGGGACAGGAATTTCTTGCGCATGATTGGTAGTTTAAAACTTGTGAAAGTCGCGGGCAATAGTGAACTGCCGCTCGCATGTAGATAGAATTCTTGGTCGAACCTGTCGGATCAATAGTCTCCAAGCACTTCACCGCCGCCTCGCGTACCAAGAGCACGCCATGTGACCAAGTCGATACCGTTGCTGATCGAACGCACGGCGCCATCGCAAAGGAGCAAGTTAACGCTGCCAGTATGGTAACTACGTGCAGTTATGATCGCGCCCTCGTTGTTCCCGTCGACTGCCGAAACGTTGCTACCGCAGTCGAAAACTTGCGAATTGGGAGTGAACAGGTGATTGTAAATCGTGCGAAACTGATGTCCGTACGTCCAAGCGCCGGGACCAATTCCCATATCGCTATTGTGGCTTCCAGTCGTTGGACTTCCCGTGCACGATGCAAGAAGTGTGGCCGTTGTTTGGTCTGGGGCCTGTGGGATGGTTCGACGAGTATCGCCTGCCGTAATGGTCGTGCTATCGTTGTCGCCGACGATACGCTCGCTGAAAGCGGCCGTATTGGAGGTGCCGTCAGTCAAATCTCGTACACCACGAGCCCCTTCACCAAACGCGCCTGCAGCTACACCATTGACTTCAGCGCCACAGTTTGTGCTCCATGGAGCTAGCGATCCATTCGCATCGTCCCAGGCAGCAGAAACACAAAAAGTCACACCAAAATTATATCGATAGCTGTTGACTGGAACGGTGCCTGGATCCCTGCCTTCCGATGGACAAATGAACAATGGAAACCTATAGTTAACCACTGTTCTATTTTGAGGACAGTTTGGTGGCCCTAAAGGTGGTTCACGCCAGCGGGAATTTGAAAAATCGAACTGGCCAAAGGCCGCTCCCATTTCCATGTAGGGCAGCAAATGCGAATGCACCGAAACTGCTCCTGTCCAACATGGGCTTGTTGTGCTACCAGCAAAGTTGCCGAAATACGGAGACATTCTTCCCGGCGGGAATTTGTTGTGTGCACTATGATAATTATGAAGTCCCAATCCGAGTTGTTTTAAGTTGTTTGTGCATTGCATTCTGCGAGCCGCCTCACGGGCGGCTTGTACTGCCGGTAACAAAAGCCCGACCAAGATACCGATAATGGCGATGACTACCAACAATTCCACCAACGTAAAGCCGCGAAGTCTCGTGCGCATGATTTCTCCATCCAAAACGATAAAACCGATCAAAAAAGGAAGCCACGCCGACGATCGGAATGTATAAGGCGTCTCAGAATTGTAAAATATTGTCCGTTGAAAAGCATCTAGGGGAGATGATTATTTATTATTTTGCGGCCTAGTTGTGCGTCAGAGTCAAAAACTAGGGTTGCCGACATCACGCGGAGCGTGATGAGTACGTACTCATCACGCTCCGCGTAATCGTGCCGAGCATCGCAACCCGAAAACTAGAGTTTGACGCACCACTAGTGCATCGTGACAGCTAAGATTTAGGGTTTGATAGTAGTGGACGAGGCGACGAGTCCCTGCGATTTGCGTCGCATACGGGACTCGTTGC